>JALUXQ010000119.1 GCA_027013265.1 Campylobacteraceae bacterium
CGCCATCACTTTGGAGCTCTTTTTTTATATCCATATAATTTTCGATAATTCCATTGTGAATGACAAACGAAAACTCTCCCCAGTGAGGGTGTGCGTTTATCTCTGTTGGCTTTCCGTGTGTCGCCCATCTAGTATGAGCAATACCCAAACCAAACCCATTAGAGCGAAAATCTTTGGTCTTTTCTATAAGGTTATCAAGCTTTCCACTAGCCTTGAAGTAGTTTATCTCACCTTGATGTAACACTGCGATTCCAGCACTGTCGTAGCCTCTATACTCAAGCTCTTTTAAACCATCAAGTAAAAATTCTCTCTTCTCTCTTTCTCCGATATATCCAACTATTCCACACATATTAAACCCTCAAGTATTTTATCTCTATTTTCGCATAAGTATAGTGTTTTTTCTATTAATATAAGGTTTCGCGTTTTTCTTTTTACAGTTTGAATTTTTGCCATAACGATGTCTATCCCCTCTTCATCAAATAGATTCATGACATATGCCATCAGCCCCTTTTGGTCTTTTGTGTTGATACGCATCTGTGCATAAGTCATGGAGTGTTCACAGTCAAGCTCTATCTCGTTTTGTAGGATAATTGGCTTGTGCATTTTTGTCTTTTTGCTCATATCAAATGAACTCTCTATCAACTCCTCTATGCGCCCAACATCATCGCTATATACATCTTCATCAAATTCAAGTTTGAAGTATTTTTTTTCATCAAACAGTTTGTAGATTTCCATGTTTACCAAGTTTATAAACCCTAACTTTCCAAGCAAATACCCGATATTAAAGTCATCGTTTTTTATGACTTCTATGACAAGGTATGGTTTTGTCTCTATTTTATATATAAATGTTTTTGTTTCAAATGCCAGTTTTGCTATTTTTATGATTTGTTCAGATTTATGTTTCAAAAAGAAAAAATTGGAGCTTATATTTAGTATCTTTCTCTTGAGAATTGGTGAAAATTCTTGAAACTCTTTACTCTTTTTTAGAATTTTTTCTCTTCTTAATCTGCTCGTAACTTCATCTATAAGTTCAGGTTTTTCAAAAACTTTTAGAGACCTCTTGTATAGCTCTTTTAGCAAATTTGCATTAAAATTTGAATAGACATCTCTGCCAACCCCATTTACATCAGCATAAGTAAGGATATATAGCATCTTGAGTGTATCAATGTTTTTCAATTTTGAGACAAATGAGAGGACGACTTTTTCATGATATATATCTTCTCTGCTTGCGGTATTGTTCATCAAAGTATGCAGTTTTATAAGTGTTGTGCCATCCAAGATAGCTTGCTTTGAAAATTCCAGTTTTTGGGCATATACCCTAAATATCTTAGCTCCTAAGTCACTATGGTTTCCTCTTCTGCCTTTTCCTATGTCATGAAAGAAGATAACAAGTCTCAGCAGAGCTTTGTACTCATCTGAGAGGTTTTCAAATAAAGAGAGTATAAAATCATCTTTTATATTTTCAAGGTGCCAGATACATCTGATGGTGTGTTTATCGACAGGATATTGGTGGTATCCATCAAACTGAGCTAAAAACTTGACACCCTTAAATGGCTTGGCAAGTTGTTGCAAAAGAGAAGCTTTATCTAAAGCCCTAAAGATTTCATATATGTAGTTTTTATATAGAAGTTTCTTGAACAATTTATATGTTTTTATATCGTTATGCGTTTTAAAGGTGCACTTTCTTATAAAATTTACATAGCTTATATCAAATTTTATACCATCACTATAGAGTCTATCTATCTGTTGAAGGACTCCATCTAGGCTGATAGGTCTATTTTTAAAAGTAGAGTAGAGTATATTTTTGCATAAAAATATTTGTGAGCTTACTCTACTATTTTTTAAGAGTGTAAAATTTTTTCTACTTGACAAGATTGGAGCAGTGACTTTTTTGATAAAAATTCGGCTTGTGATATTTAGTGTATTCATCGCCTGCAGAGTTTTATGAGATAGTTGCATTTGAGCACTTTTTAAAACTTTGTCTTTGAAGCCAAGCTTTTTTGTGACATCAGGAATAAACTCTAAATTTAAAACATCTTGTTTCTTTTTTGCGCTTAAGTGTGTGGCAGAGCGAATTCTATATAAAAACTCTAAAGCACTTCTAAACTCTCTATACTCCCTCTCTTCTAGTACAAAATCTGACAAATCTTTTAATTTTTCTATACCATATATGATTTTGCAAAGCCAAAAGAGTGTGTTTGCATCCCTGAGTCCACCTTCACTCTCTTTGATATTTGGTTCCATCTTTATGGAATTTTTAGTTATTCTTTGGCTGTATATTTCAAGTATCGCCTCGATAGTCTCTTTTTTGTGATAGTTTCTGATTTTTTCAATTTCACTTTGAGTCTCTATCCATAAAAGTTTTGAACCACATAAAAATCTAGACTCTAGCATCGCAGTTTTGATACTCAAATCCTCATTACTCGCATCAAAAAGTTCATCTACCCTATGAGTTCTGTGTCCTAGTTTTATCCCTGCATCCCAGCAGAGCATCAGGATATCTTCGATGATAGGCTCTATGTTGTAGCCTTTGATATCTTTATAAACTATCATCAAGTCCACATCAGAGTAGACACAAAGCTCTTCTCTGCCGTAACTTCCCATGCCAACAAGTGTGATAGGTATAGCATTTTTAAAAGGCATATAGTTTCCGAAATACTTTCGCAAGGCATATCTATATATGATTTGCATAAAATTATCTATCTCTTTTGTGTGCTTTACCAAAAAGTCTTTGCCCTGATTTTGCACAAAGATATCATCTAGCGAGCCTAGATAACTGCCTATGTGCTCTTTTATGATTTTTGATATCTTGAAGTCATCAGCTTTTTTATATAGTAGCTCTTCTATCTTCTGTTCTAAATTCATACATATATAATACTATAAAAAAGGTATTTTATCTATAAATTATTGTATAATTGGAAAAATTTTTTAAGGATAGAGTAATGAACAACAAGCCTTATTTGCAATCGTTTCCAAATCATGAAGGGTATTTTGGGAAGTTTGGTGGAGCATTTTTGCCTCCTGAGTTGACTGAGCAGTTTAAAGAGATAGAAAAAGCCTATCTTACTATCGGAAATTCTCATAATTTTATAGTAGAGTTAAGAGACATAAGAAAACATTATCAAGGAAGACCGACTCCTGTTTACTATGCTAAAAGACTCACTGAGTATGTTGGCGGCGGAAGAATTTACCTAAAAAGAGAAGATTTAAACCACACAGGTGCTCACAAGCTAAATCACTGCATGGGTGAAGCACTTTTAGCAAAATATCTTGGCAAAAAGAAATTAATAGCAGAAACAGGAGCTGGTCAACACGGTGTCGCCCTAGCAACAGCAGCTGCATATTTTGGACTTGAGTGCGAGATACATATGGGTGAAGTAGATATAGAAAAAGAACATCCAAATGTCATAAGAATGAAGATGCTAGGAGCAAAAGTAGTGCCAGTTAGTTTTGGTGGCAAAACTTTAAAAGAGGCAGTTGATAGTGCTTTTGAAGCCTATATGAAAGACCCAGTTACCGCGCTGTATGCCATAGGCTCAGTTGTAGGACCTCATCCATTTCCAAAGATGGTAAGAGACTTCCAAAGTGTAGTTGGCATCGAGGCAAAAGAGCAGTTTTTTGAGATGACAGGAAACCAGCCAGATAATCTAGTGGCTTGCGTAGGTGGTGGAAGTAATGCCATGGGACTTTTTTCTGCTTTTATAGAAGACCCTTGTGAAATCTATGCAGTTGAACCACTTGGAAAAGGGACAAAACTAGGCGAACATGCAGCGAGCCTAACTTATGGAAAAGAGGGAGTTTTGCATGGTTTTAACTCCATCATGCTTCAAAATGAAGATGGGACTCCTGCACCTGTGCACTCAGTGGCAAGTGGACTTGACTATCCATCAGTTGGACCTGAACAGGCATATTTAAATAAGGAGCGACAAAGAACTCGTGCTGTGGCAGTAAATGATGATGAGACTATACAGGCATTTTACGATTTGTGTAAGTATGAGGGAATCATACCAGCTTTAGAGAGTGCTCATGCTGTGGCATATGCGATGAAATTGGCAAAAGAGAAACCATATGAGTCTATACTGGTCAATCTAAGTGGAAGAGGTGATAAAGATATAGATTTTGTAGAGGAAAATTATCCACCAGAGAATTATCTATAAATTTTTAGCAGTATATAATATTTGATTGGATAAAATATCTCTTTAAAACTTACTCCTGAAAGTAGTAGATGAATATAATAGAAAAATTAGAAAGTGGCGAAAGGCTAAACTATCAAGATGGTGTAGCGCTTTGGGAGCTTGATCTTTTTACTTTAGGTAAATATGCAAATGAAAAAAGAAGGGCTTTATATGAAGATAAAGCCTTTTTTAATATAAATAGACACATAAACCCTACCAATATCTGCAAAGATATCTGCAAATTTTGTGCTTTTAGCGCGAATAGAAAAAATCCAAATCCATACACCATGAGTCATGAAGAGATTCTAAACACCCTTGATGAATCTGTAAAACACCATATAACAGAAGTTCATATGGTTTCAGCACACAATAAAGATGCTGGACTTGAGTGGTATATGGGGATATTTAGGAAGATAAAAGAGAGATTTCCAACTCTGCATGTGAAGGCTCTGACGGCTGCTGAGATAAATTTTTTGGCTACCACTTATGATATGACGAGTGAACAGATAATAGATT
The DNA here is from genome assembly GCA_027013265.1 of Campylobacteraceae bacterium. Lineage (GTDB taxonomy): Bacteria > Campylobacterota > Campylobacteria > Campylobacterales > Sulfurospirillaceae > JAADIZ01. Next base: position 4,692 of record JALUXQ010000119.1, read on the forward strand.
TGATGATAGAAAATGGAGTTGACTCTATGCCAGGAGGCGGAGCTGAGATATTTGATGAAAAAATCAGAGAGTATATCTGTAAAGGCAAAGTGAGTTCCAAAAAATGGATGGAGATACACGATATCTGGCATAAAAAAGGCAAAAAATCAAATGCCACCATGCTCTTTGGACATGTAGAATCAAGAGAGCACAGAGTGGATCATATATTAAGACTAAGAGAACAGCAAGACAGAAGCGGAGGATTTAACGCTTTCATACCACTTGTCTATCAAAGATCAAACAATTACCTAAAAGTAGAAAAATTTTTAAGCTCTATTGAGATACTCAAGACTTATGCCATAAGCAGACTACTTTTGGATAATATCCCCCATATCAAGGCGTATTGGGCAACAAGTACTATAAATCTGGCATTGATAGCACAAGAGTTTGGAGCAGATGATTTGGATGGTACGATAGAAAAAGAGTCGATCCAATCAGCCGCAGGAGCTAAAAGCAGTGGAGGGTTACAACTACAAACATTTTTGGATTTGATTCAAACAAGCGGTTTTGTACCAGTTCAAAGAGATAGCTTATATAACAAAATAGAAACATACTAAAGGAGCAAAATTGGGTTTTTTTAAACTTGAAGAACACGGAACATCCGTGAAGACAGAATTTACAGCAGGTTTTACAACATTTTTGACGATGATGTATATAGTTCCAGTAAATGCTATAATTATGAGCAAAACGGGAATGCCCATGGGGGCACTTATCACAGCAACTGCTTTGATAACAATTTTTTCAACAGTACTAAATGGTCTTTGGGCAAATACCCCAATCGCCATGAGTGTTGGTATGGGTTTAAACGCATACTTTACATTTGGTTTGGTTTTGGGTATGAAAATTCCTTGGCAAAGTGCTTTGGGTATCGTATTCATATCTGGTATAATGTTCCTGGTTTTATCATTTACAAAATTTAGAGTCTGGGTGATGCAAAGTGTTCCTTATGATCTTCGTCGTGCCATTAGTGCTGGTATCGGTGCATTTATCGCTTTTATCGGGTTAAAACAGATGGGTATCGTTGTAAATAATGATGCTGTACTTGTTGGACTTGGAAATTTTAAAGATATCAATCTGCTTATAGGCGTATTGGGCTTGATTTTTGTATTTGCTTTTTATGCTTGGAGAGTAAAAGGTGCTTTTATATTGGCGATTCTTTTTACTTCTATTGTGGCTTGGGTTTCAGGAATTGCTCCGTATCCGACAGAGTTTTTATCTCTTCCTGCTTCAATCTCTCCGATAGCTATGCACTTAGATGTAACAAGTGCGCTCAAACTTTCACTACTGCCTGTAATCATCACATTTTTGATAACAGATATGTTTGACTCCTTAGGAACACTAGCAGGTGTAGGTTTCCGTGCAGGTCTTTTTAAAGATGACAGCAAAGAGCTTCAAAAAACATTAGAAGTTGATGCAGCTGCAACAGTTGGTGGCTCACTTTTGGGTCTTTCAACAACAACAAGCTTTATAGAGAGTGCAAGTGGTGTTGAAGAGGGTGGACGAACTGGACTCACAGCGGTATTTACTGGTCTGTTTTTTATTCTTACTCTGTTTATGATGCCTCTTTTTTCAGCGATTCCTGAAAATGCGATTTATCCAGTATTGGTGATGGTTGGGGTGTTAATGTTTACTGAACTTTCAAATATAAACTTCAAAGACCCTGCTATCGGAGTTGCTACATTTTTGATCGTAATCATGATGCCACTTACTTACTCTATCACAAACGGCTTAGCATTTGGTTTCTTGGCTTATCTTTTGATAAAATTACTAAAAAAAGAGTTTGATGATATAAATATAGGTGTGATTGCATTGGGTGCTATCAGTTTGATAGTATTTATAGTGCACTAAGGGAAAGACTTGAAATTTTACAGCTATGAAGAGTTTAGAGTTGATGTTAATCTTTTGGCTCACGAGATAAAGCCATATAAACCCGATGTCATACTTGCAATCGCGAGAGGTGGTATGACGCTAGGACATTTTTTAGCCGAAGCCTTGGATATGAGAGATTTGTACTCAATTAACTCAATTCATTATGAAGAGACGAGAAAGTTAGATACTATTGATATTTTCAATATGCCAGACTTATCTGAGGCAAAAAAGGTTGTTTTGGTAGATGACATTATAGATAGTGGTGAAACTATGATTGAGATTAAAAAGGTTATATCTCACAAGTATCCTAATGTGGAGTTAAAAGTTGCATCAGTTTTTTATAAAGAAAAAGCTCTTCTTAGGCCAGATTTTAAAGCTAGAGAAGCTACGCAATGGATAGAGTTCTTCTGGGATTTTCAGATTGATAGCGATAAGTAGACAAACCAAAAAAAGGGAGGGTCTCATCTCCCAAAAAATTAACTGATGGAGTAACCAAATGGAAGAGTTAAAAAGAACAGCACTGTTCGACAAACATAAAGAGTTAAATGCCAGAAATGTTGGTTTTTGTGGTTGGGAGATGCCTGTTTCTTACACAGGAGTTATCAAGGAGCACTATGCTTGCAGAAACGAAGCAGCTCTGTTTGATATCTCGCATATGGGAGAGTTTTTTTATGAAGGTGATATCGCAAATAGCGGTATCAACAATGCTTGCACTACTGATTTTGTAAAGCTTCCGATTGGCAAGTGTAAATATGGTTTTTTGCTAAATGAGAAGGGCGGTGTTATAGATGATCTTATAGTCTATAAGCTTGATGATGCACGCCTTATGTTTGTTGTAAATGCAGCTAGAATCGATGTTGATTTTGAGCAGATTAAGTCTCACATAAAAAGTGGAAAGTTTGAAAACCGTTCAAATGAGGTTTCAAAGATAGATATACAGGGACCAAAGTCAAAAGAGTTGCTACAAAAGCTAGCTTTGTTTGATTTAGGAGAGCTAAAGTTCTTTGGATTCAAGCAGAGCGGACTGCTAAATGCACCTGCAATCATAAGCAGAACAGGCTACACAGGAGAGCTTGGGTATGAGCTGTATGTAAGTAACGATACAGCACCAAAACTTTGGGATAAACTGATAGAGCTAGGAGCAACTCCAGCAGGACTTGGAGCAAGAGATGTTTTGAGGCTCGAGAAAGGGTATAGTCTTTACGGACACGAATTAAATGAAGAGACCACTCCTGCTGAAGCTGGCATAGATATGTTCGTCCAATACGATAGCCATGATTTCACAGGCAAAGAGGCACTTTTGAAACAAAAAGAGCAAGGAGTCTCCAAAAAAATCATAGCTTTTACTACAAACTCAAAAAGATCACCAAGAGACGGTTTTGAGATATACCAAAATGGAGAAAAGATAGGTGTCGTAACAAGTGGAACCTACTCTCCATCTGTTGGAAGTGGAATAGGGCTAGGATTTGTGGATATGAATCTATATGATAAAGAGGCAAACCTAGAGATAAAGAGCGAGAGAGGAAGTATGCCGATATATAGAGCCAAACTTCCATTTTTAAAGTAAGATAAAGATTCTTCTCGCCAAAGGCGAAGCTTTAGTGAGAGGAATCTGCCCATAAAGTTTTATGGGGTGGATAAAACATAAAAAATGCTCTTTATGGGCAGAGGAGAAATAAAATGAAAAAATATACAAACGAACATGAGTGGGCAGAGTTAGATGGCGATATAGCAACTGTAGGTTTATCAGAGTATGCGATAAAAGAGCTAGGAGATATCACATTTGTTGAGCTTCCAGAAATCGGACAGAGTGCAAATAAGGACGAAAGCATAGCTTTTATAGAGTCTGTCAAAGCTGCTAGTGATATATATGCACCTCTTAGCGGAGAAGTTGTTGAGATAAATGAAGAGTTAGAGACTGCACCAGAATCCCTAAACGAAGATGCAAGTGCTACTTGGATTTTAAAGATAAAAGTGAGCGATGCAGGTGAGTTTGATACACTTTTAGATGAAGCAGCCTACAACACTTTTATCGCATCTTTATAGAAGTCTCTATGCCATATACTCCACACACAAAAGATGATGTGCAACGCATGTATGCACAGATTGGTATAGAAGACGAGAGTGAACTTTTTGACGCAGTTCCGCAAGAGTTAAGAGTTAAGAGTTTTGATTTAGATGAGGGTCTTAGTGAGTTTGAAGTCTTTGAAAACTTTAAAAAGATGGCTAGCGATAATGACACTTCAAAAGTTTGTTTTTTGGGTGGTGGGTATTATGACCATATCATCCCCTCAGCCATAGATGCATTATCGGGTCGAAGTGAATTTTACACAGCCTATACCCCATATCAAGCAGAGGCTTCACAAGGTACTCTTCAAGCTCTATACGAATACCAAAGTTTGGTTTGCGAGCTGACAGGATTAGAGGTGACAAATGCCTCTATGTACGATGGCGGTACTGCTATGGCTGAAGCCGCTTTGATGGCTATAAGGGTTACAAAACGCAATAAAATCATCATAGATGGCGGCGTAAATCCGATATATATACAAATCGTAAAAACATATTTAGCTTACCATGACATAGAGCTGGTAGTCATGAAGACGAAAAGTGATAAAGTAAATCTAGAAGAGTTAGTCTCCTTGATAGATGATAGTGTTGCAGGATATATCTTCCAAAATCCAAACTTTTTTGGCTCCATAGAAGACTATACCAAGATCATCGAGTCACTACATGTGGTAAAAGCTTTAGCGATTATGAGTGCTTACCCTATAGCACTTGGCATGCTTAAAACTCCTGGTGAACTAGATGCAGATATATATTGTGGTGATGGACAGAGCCTTGGTAACTATCTTGGCTTTGGAGGCCCTAGCTTTGGGATACTAGCCACTAAACAAAAGTATGTAAGAAATCTCCCAGGTAGAATCGTGGGGCTTACAAATGACAGAAATGATAATCAAGCATTTGTCTTGACTCTTCAAGCAAGAGAGCAACACATAAGGCGACAAAAGGCAACTTCAAATATATGCAGCAACCAAAATCTTATGACTTTGAGAGCTACTATATTTATGTCTCTTTTGGGAAAAGATGGATTTGAGAAACTCGCACTTCAAAACTACAACAATGCAAACTATCTAAAGAGTGAACTTGAAAAACTTCCAAATATAAAAATCTTCAACCAAAGCCCAATTTTCAATGAATTTGTAGTGGAGCTACCTATTGGATGCGATGAATTTTTGGACAAGATGAGTCAAAAGGGATTTTTTGCTGGACTAAAACTAGACAACCTATATAAAAACTTTGAAAACAGGGTGCTTGTAAGTGTCACTGAGAAGAGAAGCAAAACGCAGATGGACAGCTTTGTCGCTAGTGTAAAGGATATATTATGAGTGCTACTATATTTGAAAAATCACATCTTGGCAGAGCTGGAATAAATCTTCCAAAACAGCAAGTTGGCGATGCTTCCGCTCTAAACAGAGAGCTTTTAAGAAGCGAAAAAGCAAAACTGCCCGAGCTTAGTGAATTTGATGTAGTTAGACACTTTACAAATCTTTCAAAAAAGAACTTCTCTATCGATTCAAATTTTTATCCACTTGGAAGCTGTACGATGAAGTACAATCCAAAAGTAGAAGAGAGAATAGGAGCACTTGATGGTTTCGCAAATCTTCACCCTCATCACATCACAAATGACAAACCAGAGTTCATGCAAGGCGCGCTTGAGAGCTTGAAGATTTTAGAAAACGATTTAAAAGAGATAACAGGCATGGATGCTTTTACTCTCACACCAGAAGCGGGAGCACATGGAGAGATGACAGGCATCATGCTAATAGGTGCTTATCACAAAAAAAGAGGAAACAAAAAGAGGTATGTTATCGTTCCAGACTCATCACACGGAACAAATCCAGCGACTGCTGCTATGGTTGATTTTGAAGTTATCACGGTCAAATCAGATAAAAATGGTGCTATGGATGTAGAGGCTTTTAAAGAGGTGATAAGCGATGAGGTGGCAGCGGTGATGATGACTGTACCAAACACTGTGGGACTCTTTAATCCGGGTATAAAAGAGATTTGCGATATCGCTCACAAACACGATGCTTTGATGTACTATGACGGAGCAAATCTAAATGCGATTTTAGGTCTTATTCGTCCAGGAGACATAGGATTTGATGTAGTTCATCTAAACTTACATAAAACATTTGCTACGCCTCATGGTGGCGGAGGTCCTGGAGCTGGTCCTGTTGGTGTCAGAGAGCATTTGGTAGAATTTTTACCACAACTCAGAGTTGGATATGAAGAGGTTAAAGGCTATTTTCTAAAAGACAAAAGTTCTGAATCGATAGGTAGAATTTCACCATTCTTCGGTAACTATCTTGTAATGTTAAGAGCTTTGGTTTATATGCAAACTCTTGGTCGAGAGGGCATGATAAATGTCAGCAAAAAAGCGGTACTAAATGCCAACTATATACTCTCAAAACTAAAAGAGCATCTAGATGTACCTTATGATACATACTGCATGCACGAGTGCGTTTTGAGTGCTGAATCGCTATATAAAAAACACCATGTAAGTACACTTGACATCGCCAAATATCTATTGGATTTTGGTCTTCACGCGCCAACTATCTACTTTCCGTTGATAGTGCATGAAGCCATCATGATTGAGCCTACTGAGACTGAAAATATAGACACTATGGACTATTTTTGCCAAAAAGTTATAGATGCAGTAGAGCTAGCCAAAACAAATCCAGAGGCATTCAAAGAGTTTCCAAAAACCCTGCCTATAAGCAGAGCAGATGAGACAAAAGCTGCAAGAAGTTTGAATATAAGATGGCAACAAGACTAGCCACAAAAGAGTGGAGATTTATCGATAGTCCAAAAATGAGCGCAAAAGCCAATATGGACTTCGATAAGTCTTTGCTAGAAAACTTCGACGGCACACCTCTGTTTCGACTCTATAGCTGGGAAGATAACTCTTTTACGATAGGAAGATTTCAAAAGCTTGAAGAGATACAAAATATTGAGAGATTTGGCACAAACTATGCCAAACGCATGACAGGTGGCGGTCTTTTGCTACACGGTTTCGATGTCTCGTACTCCATAGTTTTGCCTATAAGTCAGCTAGGACGAAGAGGCGTAAAAGAGAGCTACGAATTTTTGTGCCAATTTATACTAAATTTTTATAAAGATTTGGGTTTCAAGTCCGCATGGGCAAAAGATATATTGTCCGACTCTTTATCTAAGAGCCCATTTTGTCAAGAGGGTTTTGAACCATATGACATCATAATAGAGGGCAAAAAAATAGGAGGAAACGCCCAAAAAAGAACAAAAAACCTGATACTCCAACACGGCTCAATCCCCCTGAGAAAAGACAAAAGAAAATACAGCGGATACTCCTTAGAAGAGCTTGGTATCGAACTAAGTGAAAAAGAGACAAAAGAGAGATTGTTGAAAAGTTTCAAAGAGCTAGAAAACTGAGATGATACTTATAATATTAAAATAGACATTTTATCCTTTTAGTACACATATCCAAACATTAATACCCCAAAATGTACCTTTTATCCATAATTATAGAAGTAAAAACATTAGATTTCAAGCAACATGTAGAGAAATCTAAGTAAAACTTATAAAAATACTATAAAAATGATACAAAGAAACAGGTATTTTAATATTGAAAATCATATCCAAAGATGATATAATGTCTACTAATAAATAGTTGTTCGTCCCCGCTACGCGGGAACGAACAACGGTCGCGCTGAGCACACTACGTGTGCCACCTGCTTTTTGATTCGTTCTGCGCTTCGCTACGAACAACAA
>JALUXQ010000120.1 GCA_027013265.1 Campylobacteraceae bacterium
ATGAGATAACGAAAACTGCGATACAAAATGCACTTGACAACCCTAGAAAGCTTGATTTTTCAAGCATAGATGCACAACAAACTAGACGACTACTTGATAGGATAGTAGGATATAAACTCTCCCCTCTTTTGGCTTCAAAAGTGCAAAAAGGCTTGAGTGCGGGTAGAGTGCAGTCTTCTAGTCTAAAGATTATAGTCGATAGAGAAAAAGAGATAAGAGCATTTAAGCCTGTAGAGTTTTGGAGTATAGATGCCCTGTTTAACAAAAATATAGAATCCACTTTGGTTGAATTTGATGGAGAAAAAATATCAAAAATGACCATCAGCCAAGGAGATCGTGCAAATGAGATAAAATCTAGGCTAGAAAAAGAGAGTTTTGTAGTTAAAAAAATTGAGAAAAAAGAGAGAAAAAGCAGTCCAAGTCCATCTTTTATGACTTCAACACTTCAACAAAGCGCTTCTAGTGCTCTAGGATTTTCGCCTAAAAAAACCATGATGATAGCTCAAACTCTCTATGAGGGTGTAAAAACCCACAAAGGTACGATGGGTGTCATAACCTACATGAGAACTGACTCCTTAAATGTTGCCAAAGAGGCGATAGAGGGAGCAAGAGAACATATACTTGAAAATTTTGGCGAGCGCTATCTTCCTTCTAAACCAAAATACTACAAATCAAAAAGCAAAGGTGCTCAAGAGGCACACGAGGCGATAAGACCGACTGTACTTGACTTTACACCTCAAAGAGCAAAAGAGTACCTAAAGCCAGATGAGCTCAAACTTTATACTTTGATTTATAACAGGTTTTTAGCTTCTCAGATGAATAGTGCTGTATTTGAATCTCAATCTCTTATATTTCAAAGCCCAAGCGGTAAATTTAAAGCAAGTGGACGAAAGCTTTTGTTTGATGGATATTATAGAGTTTATGGAGCAAGCGATAAAGATAAACTTTTGCCAGATTTGGAATTAAATCAATTAGTGAAATTAGACAAGATAGATGCAAATCAACACTTTACAGAGCCGCCATCAAGATATAGTGAAGCTAGCCTCATCAAAAAGCTTGAATCCCTAGGTATCGGTCGTCCATCTACTTATGCACCTACTGTCTCCACTTTGGTTGCTAGACAGTATATAACGATAGAGAAAAAACAGATAATTCCGACAGAGATCGCTTTTACTGTCATAGATTTGTTAGAGAAAAATTTTCCAAAAGTTGTTGATAGCTCTTTTACTTCAGAGATGGAGGAGACGCTTGACCTCATCGCAGAAGATAAGGCAGATTGGCAAAAGACTTTAAGCGACTTCTATACACCTTTTATGAAAAACATAGAATTGGGCAAAAAAAATATAAAAAGCTTGAAAGTGGTAGTCCCAACTGGTGAAAAATGTCCAGAGTGCGGGGAAGAACTAGTCAAAAGAAAAGGCAGATATGGAGAGTTCATCTCTTGCAGTGCCTTTCCAAAGTGCAAATACACAAAAAATCTAGGTAAAAGTGAGAAAAAAGCAAAAGTGATAGTCGAAGGTGTTGCCTGTCCACAGTGTGGCGGAGACATAGTCGAGAGATTTTCTCGTCGAGGAAAATTTTACGGATGCGATAACTATCCAAAGTGCAAATTTGTCTCAACTTATCAACCAACAAACAAAAAATGCCCAGAATGTGGCGAAATGATGATAACAAGAGAGTTAAGAAAAAAACAGATATTTGAGTGCACAAAATGCAAACACAAAGAAGACGCATGAAAACTAAAGAGATTTTTCTATGTGCCATCAGCAATATATCGAGCGGAAGCTGTCTGGAAGATTGTGGATTTTGTACACAAAGCACCAAACACCATGCTAACATACAAAGATATAGATACAAAAAGATAGATGATATAGTCCAAGAAGCAAAAATTGCAAAATCCAATGGCGCCATTGGATTTTGCTTAGTTACTTCTGGCAAAGGGCTAGACGATAAAAAGCTTGATTTTGTTTGCAGTGCTGCAAAAGCCGTGAAGAGAGAGATCAAAGAGATAAACATCATAGCATGCAACGGTTTGGCAAGTTTAGAGCAACTAAAAACCCTAAAAAATGCTGGGGTTGAGCTATATAACCATAACTTAGAGAGCTCAAAAGATTTTTATAAAACTCTATGTAAAACCCACTCTTGGGAGCAGAGATACCAAACTTG
>JALUXQ010000121.1 GCA_027013265.1 Campylobacteraceae bacterium
TCTGTTAAAAAGTCTAAAATCAGCAAACATAGACATAAGGTTTTTCGACATCGGTGGAGGAGTCGGTATAAAATACAAAGATGAAACACCAATTTCACTATATGATTATGCACAAAATATACTTGACGCACTAAGGGGTGAAGATGTGACGATAGTGTGTGAACCAGGAAGATATATGGTGGGAAATTGTGGGTATCTGCTCACAAAAGTTTTATATGAAAAAGCAAACGATAAAAAAAGATTTGTTATAGTTGATGCTGCCATGAATGACCTCATAAGACCTAGTCTGTATCAAGCTTATCATGATTTTGAGTTGCAAGATTGTGAAGATGAGCAAAAATCACTAGCTGATATCGTTGGACCTATTTGTGAAAGTGGAGATTTTTTGGCAAAAGATATACAGATACCAAAAACAAAACACGATGATTTGATAGTCTTTAAGAGTGCAGGAGCTTATGGATTTACTATGAGTAGCAACTACAACACAAGAGGAAAGGCTGCAGAGGTAGCGATAGTTGATGGAGTTGATAGGCTTATTAGAAGAAGAGAGACATTTGACGATTTGGTAGAGTTGGAGAAAGATTTTATATGAGTTTTTTTATAGATGTTCAAGGAACATTGATAAGTGATATTGATAAAAAACCGATAAAAGGCTCGATAGAGTTTATCAATCATCTAAATAGCACTAAAACCCCATATATGGTAGTTACCAACAATACAAAAATCATCAGCAAAGATTTTCACAAGTTTTTATCAAATCTTGGATTTGAGATTCCATATGAAAATTACCTAGACCCATTTATGGTTTTAGACAAAAATGTGAAGACAAGAGAGATAAAGGCATTTGGAGCAGATGAGTTTAGCGAAAGTCTTGGGAAGATGGGATATGATGTAAATTCTCAAAATCCAAAGGTTGTGTTGATAGCTAGTAAAAAAGATTTTGACTCAGATGATTATGCTTCCATGATAGAGACGGCTATCGGCGATGTTGAGATAGTTGGTATGCATGCCACTAGTATATATGCAAAAGATGGCAGAAGATATCCAGGAGTTGGCGCTATTTTAGAGATGGTCTCTTATGCTACATCTAAAGATTATAAGATTATAGGAAAACCTAGCGTTGCTTTTTATGAAGAGGCTAGAAGATTGTTAAACTTGCAACAAAATGATAATTTCTCCTTTAAAGACATCACTATGATAAGCGACGATGCCATAGGTGATTTGTGTGGAATCAAAAAACTAGGAGCCAAAACAGTTTTGGTCTTAAGCGGAAAATGTAAAAATAGAGACGAGATAGCTCCTGTAAAAGAGATGATTGATGTTGTAGTACCTGATATATCTGCTTTGTATCCTAGTGAGGAGAAGTGAAATGAATCTTGATAAATATAGAAAACAGATTGATGATATAGACGATAAAGTTTTAAAACTCTTAAACCAAAGGATGATAGCCGTTAAGACTATCGGTGATTTGAAGCAGACGACTGGTACTGCAATCTACAGACCAGAGAGAGAGCGAGAGATACTAGATAGGCTAAAGAGCTTAAATGATGGATACTTAAATGATGATGCGATAGATGCTATATTTCAAGAAGTTTTTGCAGTCAGCAGGAACATAGAGTTGCCAGAAAACATAGCATACTTAGGGCCGGAGGGTAGTTTTACTCATCAAGTGGCACAGAGCAGATTTGGTGCGATGGGCAGATATATAGGACTAAACTCCATAGAGGCTGTCTTTACAGTTCTTGAAAACAAAGAGGCAAAATATGGAGTAGTGCCGATTGAAAACAATACAGAAGGGGCGGTTGGGATTACGCTTGATTGTTTAGGAAAATATAGTTCAAAAATCATTGCAGAAATCTATATGGATATTCACCACTCATTCTCCTCAATATGCGAGAGCTTAAAAGATGTCAAAAGGATATATTCTCACCCTCAGGGCTATAATCAGTGTCGAAAGTTTTTAGAAGAGCATTTTTTGACAGATATTGAATTTATAGCTACAAAATCAACCGCCAAAGCAGCAAAGATGGCGAGTGTTGATAAAAATGGTGCTGCTATCTGTTCGCATATTGCAGCAAAACTATATAATGTGCCTATTTTATTCTCAAAGATAGAAGACAATATGGCAAACAAAACAAGATTTTTGGTTTTGAG
>JALUXQ010000122.1 GCA_027013265.1 Campylobacteraceae bacterium
TTTTTCAAGTTTTATCTTTTTGATATCGATTTTCATAGGGATATTTTGAAACTTAACACCACTAATCAGGAGCTTTTTCCATCTTAGAAGCTTTTGGTCGTTCGCTGAATTTATCGCTAGATTATTGATGGATGTGGTAGCTTGTAGTTTGATTTTTGGCACTTTATCCAATTTTGCAAGCAGATTTGCATTTAAGTTTATACCAGCTTTTTTGATGTCAACATTTATATATGGTTCGAGATAGTTTTTAAAGTCCTCAACTTTTATGTTCGCCAATCCTATTTTTGATGTTACACTAAGAGGCTTTTGCACCACTTTTCCAGATAGCTTTATCTGTGATTTGGCATTTAGTGTGCTTGAGATTTTGTAGGCAATCGGTCTTTTTTTGTTTGATGAGATATTTTTAACTATGATAGATATCTTGGAGAGTCTGCTTTTTGTTGGTTTAGATAAGGTTTTATCTAAAAATGCTACTTGTGCAGTCTCTATCTTAGCATCTTTTACTAAATATCTCCATGGTTTTGATTTTTGTGTTTTTGATTTTATAGGAGATTTTGTTTTTGGTACAAACGATTTTATGAGATTTATATCACCATTTTTTTCTAATTGTGCATTTATAAAGGTATCATTTAAGGAGATACTATTTATAACAACTGAGCGTTTTGGCCACTCTAGATTTAGTCCATTTACGCTAAATTTTTTCCATTTTATGAGTTTTTTGTCATCTTTTGTGTTGAGAATCAAACCGCTTATAGAGGTATCTGCTTTTAGTGTCATATCTTTTTGCTTGCCAAGTTTTGCATCAATACTTACTGCCGTATCTATACTCGCATTTTTGATTTTAAAGTTGATGTAGGGTTCTATATAATTGATAAAATCTGTTAGCAGTATATTTGAAAGCTTGATGTTTGAAGTAGTGCTTAGTGGTTTTTGTATCACACTCCCTAAGATAGATATACTAGAGTGTTCGTTTAGTTTCGAGCTTATTTTATATCCTATAGGAGTACTGGTATTTGAGGATATATTTTTAACATGTATAGATATTTGGTTTAGTTTGCTTGATGTTGGCTTTTTGAGATTAAGATTTGTAAAATATAGACTTGAGCTATCAACATTTGCATTTTTAAGCAAGTAAGTCCAAGCTTTTGATGGTGATTTTGTGCTAGGAGTGCTGTTAGTATTTTTTGATTTTATCTCAAAAGCTTTTGTCAAGTCAATTGTGCCATTTTTTTCTAGTTTTGAGTAGATATCGGCACCTTTTATATCGAAACTGTCTATCAGTATAGATTTTTTTGGCCAATCCAAGTTAAAGTCATTCATGCTTATACTTTTTGCATCTATCAGGTTTTTTCCTGTTTTTTTGCTTTTTAAGTTTATGTTTTCAAGTTTTAGCCTTGCATCTATGATTTTAAGTTGAAGAGTTTTTGAGAAATCTATCTGATATGGCAATACCATCTGAAGCGAACCCTTCTCTAGGGACGCCGTTATATTTGGTATAGCATATTTGTATAGTTTTGGCAATCTTAAATCTTTTAAGCTAATTTTTCCATATAGCTTAAGTGGATTTATGCTCATGCCACCTTTCCAAGAGAGCTTACTTTTACCGTTTATCAAAGTTTTAAAGGTGTAGGCATTTAGCTCACCTTTGCCTGTACTTATGTCATGAGCCATAAAATTGTATGGTCCAAGATTTGCCTGAAAATTTTTGTTTGCTCTTAAATCTTTGATGAAAATTTGACCATTTTTTATATTTATAACTCTTAACATTATGCCAGGAAGTTGTTTTTTTGAAGAGGCATCTGCTTGGTTTGATTTTTTGCTTTTTGGCAGGATATTGGCAAGATTTAGATTGCCATCTTGGTTGATAGTCGCAAAGAGTTTTGGTGAATCAATAGATATATTACTAAATAGGAAAGTTTTTGAAAGTAGTCCAAAAATAGTGTAGTCTATATAAAATTTCTTGAGCTTAAAGACTGGTCTCTTGTTTAAGTCTTTCACTAATATATCGTTTAGACTTAGCTCAAAAGTATAGGGGTTGAAGCTAGCCTTTTTTATAGAGATATTTAATCCAATTTTATCTTTTAAAATCAGAGGTATTTTGTCTGTGATGA
>JALUXQ010000123.1 GCA_027013265.1 Campylobacteraceae bacterium
TTGCCAACGATCATAGCAACTCTATCTCCTTTTTTTATTCCACTAAACTCTAAAAACCTAGCAAAAGTATCAATATCCTGTTTGAGCTTAAGATTGGATATCTTACGATCATCCATAAATAAGGCAATCTTTTTAGGATTATCCTTAGCATTGCTTTGGATAATCTCATAAAAATTTTGATACTTGTACTTAAGCATATTAGAACTTATATTTAGATGAAGCTATACTGAATCCTAGCAGCCCTACTGTTTTCACATGCTGTTTCATATCTGCCCTTGCCTAGTTTTTTATCAGTGAATACAGTAGCTCAATCTCTTGAGACCATATATCACTATTTGGTGTCTCTAGTATCATCGGTATCTCATCAATTCTTTCGTCATTCATGATTAATTTAAAAGCTTCTAAACCAATTTTGCCCTCTCCTATGGAGTCATGCCTATCAACGCGACTACCAAGATCCGGCTTAGAGTCATTCAAATGCATACCAGCTAAAAACTCAAATCCTACAATTGTATCAAATTTTTTCATAGATTCATCATAAGTTTTTTCATCCCTTATGTCATAACCAGAAGTAAAAAAGTGGCAAGTATCCAAGCAAACTCCTATCCTGTTGCTATCCACACAGTTTTTTACCAAATATCCCAAATGTTCCAATTTGTAACCTAAGTTACTTCCTTGCCCAGCTGTATTTTCTATGACAAGTTTGACATTTTTTGTCTGTTCGATAGTTTTATTGATGGATTCTGCTATATTTTCGAGACACTCTTCTTCACTTATCTGCTTTAAATGGCTACCAGGATGAAAATTCAACTTATCGAGTCCTAGTTGGTCGCATCGCTTCACTTCATCTATAAAAGCCTCTAGTGATTTTTCTCTTTTTTCAAGTTCAGGGTGTCCAAGATTTATAAGATAGCTGTCATGAGGAAGTACATACTTTGGCAATATGCCAGAAATCTCAAGATTTTCCTTAAACTTTGCTATAGTCTCATCATCAAGCGATTTTGCTACCCATTGCCTCTGATTTTTAGTGAAAAGTGCAAAAGCTTTTGCACCAATCTCTTTGGCGTTTAAAGGAGCATTAAAAACTCCCCCACTCGCACTCACATGCGCACCGATGTATTTCATATTATTGTCCTTATTTTAGTTTTTTTAATTTTATCAAGATATGGTTTTGCCTATCTTTAAAGTAGGTGGTTTTATCTGTTACTCTATAGAGTATATCATAACCTTTTGTTTTTATCTTTTGCTCAAATCCACCATTTATCTTCATCTTATTAACCCCGTTATAAATCGCTTTTTTATCCAACAAATCATCTAAAAAACTTTTATAGTAGCTATACCCAAACACTCTGCTATTAAAATCTAATCTATTTGTGCAACTGCCATTTATGCAAGCACTTGAATCTAGCTCTATGTGAAGCAATATCTTACCAGCTGAAAAAACTTCTATACTCTTATAGTTATCTGCTTTTGTTAAAAATCCACCGTCCGCTATGGCTAAATCTTTAGTTTTAAGAACTATTTTATATGGTTGTGAAAAATTTATATCTCTTTTTTGCGAACATCCTACAACAAAAAATAGAATTGTTACGATTATCATCACTTGCTTTAACATTTGCACTCAGCCCGTCTTCTGTTTCTAAAATAGGTTCCAAGCTCTGCACTGAGCATTCCAAAGAGTATCAAAAAAGCACCGACAAGTTGGACGAAGCCTAAAAGTTCTCCCGCAAAAAAGTATCCACACAGTCCTGCACTCACAGGCTCTAATGTAAAAATTATGGCAGTTTTTGCTGGAGTTGTATATCTTTGCATAGCAGTTTGTACACCAAATGCAAAGACGGTTGCAAATAAAACAGTAGCCACCATAGCTTCTATAAAAACCCTATCTATATTTACAGGTACTATACTTCCATTAAATATCAAAGAGGCAAAAAGAGATAAAACGGCAACCACAAAAAGCTGAATAGTGACTAAAAGGGCAACATCATACTTTTTAGAAAATCTATCGGTAAATACTATATGAAAAGCAAATGCAAAGGCACATATGAGAGCGTAAAATTCACCCGCTCCAAAGCCAAAACTTCCTCCGCTTGTTAAAAAGTAGAGTCCAAAAGAGGCGATGACCGCTCCAAATATGGAAAAAACTGAGGCACTCTTTTTAAAAATTATATACAGTAAAAATGGAACTATTATAACATTTAACCCAGTTAAAAATGCTACTGTTGAAGATAGTGTCAGAGTTAAGCCAAAAGTCTGAAAAGCAAAACCAATAAACATAAAAAGACCTAAAAGCACTCCTGCCTTGAGAGTTTTTTTATCAATTTGAAAAATCTTTTTGTAAGATATCAAGCCCATAAGCAACGAAGAGAGGAAAAATCTCCAAAACAAAAAAATATATACTGGGGTATCGCTCACAGCATCTTGAACTATAAAAAAAGTTCCGCCCCAAGCAAGGGCTACTAGAAAAAGTGAAAAATCAGTACCATACTCTCTTATCTTGCTTCTAATCAATATAAACCTTCAGATAATATTCAGTTAAAGTGTAATTCTATCTAAAATTACCCAAAATCTATAGTTTTTTTCAGAATATGCAACAAATATGCAATTTGAACAAAATCTTTACTTTAATTTTAGTTATAATTGCTAGAATTACAAATCACGCAAAACTGAAAGGCTTGGATGGATACTATCATTAGCATGAAAAATATTGATAAATATTTTGGAGATTTTCATGCACTTAAAAATATAAATTTTAGAGTAGAAAAAGGTGAAATTGTAGTTATTTGCGGTCCTAGTGGAAGCGGAAAATCAACTCTTATCAGATGCATAAACAGACTGGAAGATATAGATAGTGGTGAACTTATCGTTGATGACATAGATGCATATGCAAAAGGCACTAAGTTAAATGAGCTAAGAGCCGAAACTGGTATGGTTTTTCAACACTTTAACCTCTTCCCGCACTTGACAATCTTAGAAAACATAACAATAGCACAGACAAAAGTAAAAAAAACCTCAACACACGATGCAAAAGAGTATGGTCTTAAACTTTTGGAAAAAGTGGGGCTTGTACAAAAAGCAGAAGGCTATCCAAACGAACTAAGTGGTGGACAAAAACAGAGAGTTGCGATAGCAAGGACACTTGCGATGCAGCCAAAAATCCTCCTTTTCGATGAGCCGACAAGTGCGCTAGACCCAGAGATGATTGGTGGTGTGCTAGATGTCATGAGAAGTCTGGCAAAAGAGAACTATACGATAGTTTGTGTAACTCATGAGATGGGATTTGCAAAAGAGGTTTGCGATAGAGTGGTTTTTATGGACGAGGGCGAGATACTTGAAGAGGGGACTCCTGAAGAGTTTTTCTCACACCCAAAAACTGACCGTGCAAAGAAATTTTTACAAGAGATATTGACACATTAACAATATTTAACCTTTTTAAAAACTATTTCTTAGAGGACAAATCCTCCCGTTGGTCTGAGCCTCACGAAATAGTTTTTAAAAAGGTTAAAAAATTCAAAGGAGAAAATATGAAGAAAATTATAGCTGCATTACTTATAATGCTAGGACTTAATTTGGCTGCTGATGATATCAGTTTATGGCAAAAATCGACTCTAAACACGATTTTACAAAGAGGTGAACTTAGAGTTGGGCTAGAGGCTGGATATATGCCTTTTGAGATGAAGAGCAAAAAAGGAAATATCATCGGTTTTGATGTTGATATGATGAAAGCTATGGCAAAAGCTATGGGTGTTAAGCTCAAGCTTGTTCCAACAGCTTGGGATGGTATCATCGCTGGGCTTCTTACTGGAAAATACGATATCATCGCATCTGGTATGACAGTTACTCAAGAGAGAAACCTAAAAATCAACTTTGCAAACCCATATATCAGTATCGGTCAAACTATCTTAGCAAAGAAAAAATTTGCTGGTAAAACTTGGAGAGATATCGATAAAGCTGGAAACACAGTAGTTACAAAACTAGGAGTTACTGGTGAGATTGCAACTAGAAAAATGTTTAAACATGCAAAAATCAGAACATTTGATACTGAAGCTGATGCTGTTCAAGAGGTGATGAACGGAAAAGCTGACGCTTTTGTATATGACAAACCATACAATGCGATTTTTTATGCTGCAAAAGGCAAAGGAAAGTTAGCATTTTTAGATAAGGATTTGACATATGAACCACTAGGATGGGCTGTTAGAAAAGGTGATCCAGACTTTCTTAACTGGTTAAATAACTTTTTAAATCAAGCAAAGCATGATGGTGTTTATGAAAAAATCTATAATAGATGGTTCAAAAGCATCAAATGGCAAAAAAAGGTAATGTAGCTTGTCGAAAAAAACAAAACCTATTTTAGAAAACAAAACCTTCGGTCACATAGTGGCCGTTGGTTTTTTTATACTACTAGGATATGCTCTTTTTATAGCTTCATCAAATATGAACTATATATGGAAGTGGAATAGCGTTCCAAAGTATTTTGCATACCAAAAAGATGTCAGTATTCAAGCACCTTTTGATGGAAAAGTCACAATTGATGGCAGCACTATCAAAGTCAAAGGATCTGATGGCGTAAAAGAGTTCAAGGTCTCTAGTGGCTATAAAGTGTTGGTAGATAACAATGATGATGTATATCAAGATGATGACTTGGCTACCTCTACAGTATGGAAACAAGGACCTATACTAAATGGTCTTTTTGTTACCCTAAAGGTTTCGGGTCTTGCACTGCTTATAGCTTTTGTTTTAGCTTCGATTTTGGCATTTATGCGGATTTCAAACTACTATTTTTTAAAAGATATAGCTACCTTTTATATAGCTGTTATCAGAGGCACACCTCTGCTTGTTCAGATATTTATCTTCTATTTTATCATTGCTACGATTTTTAGTATAGAGAGATTTTATGCTGGAGCCATTTCTTTGGGGCTTTTCTATGGAGCATATATAGCAGAAGTTCTAAGAGGAGCTATCCAGTCTATAGACAGAGGTCAAACAGAAGCTGCAAAGTCGCTTGGGATGAATTATATCCAAACAATGGGCAATATCATAATGCCTCAAGCTTTCAAAAGAGCTCTACCTACTCTAATAGGAGAGATGATAGCTTTGGTAAAGGACTCCTCTTTGGTTTCAGTTATATCTATCACAGATTTGACAAAAGTTGGTCGTGAAATTGTTGCAAATACTTTTTCCCCATTTGAAACTTGGTTGGTAATTGCTGCAATCTATTTTGCTATCACATTTGTGCTTTCAATAGTCGGCAGAAGAGTAGAAAATAGAATGAAAAAACAGGGCGGAATGTAACAATTATCTGTAGAATCAAATAAGATATATATTTTAAAACTAAAGAAATTCTTAAAATAAGTTTGGTTTAATCTTTCTTTGTGTATAATCCACTCCTAAAAATTAAAATCAAAAGGCTAAGAAATGGCAGATCACAAATCAGCAGAGAAGAGAATCAGACAGACAAAGAAGAGAACTGAGAGAAATAGATTTTATAAAACTAGAATCAAAAACCTTACAAGAGCTCTTAGAGAATCAGTTGATGCAGGCGACAAAGAAGCAGCAGTAAAGGCACTAAAAGATGTAAATAAGAATTTTCATGCTTATGTAAATAAAGGTATTTTAAAATCAAATACAGCGGCTAGACGCGTAAGCAGACTTGCAAAACTTGTAAATAGACTAAATGGTGTTGCGTAAGCATCGCCGACACTAAAAGTAGATAAATTGCTCAAAAATAAACTTCAACCATTTTTAGATAGATACGATGAAATAAGCAGGCTCTTAAGTGAGCCTGATATCGCAAGTGATATCAAAAAGATGACAGAGCTTTCCAAAGAGCAATCCCATCTACAAGCTATAAAAGAGAAAGCGGATGAGTACATCTCTACGCTAGAGTCCATAGAGGAGAACAGAGCTCTACTTGAAGACCATGACTTGGGAGAACTCGCAAAAGAGGAAATCAAAGAGTTAGAGCCTTTAAAAGAGAAGCTTGAAGAAGATATAAAAATCATACTCCTACCAACTGACCCAAATGATAATAAAAATATATTTTTAGAGATACGAGCGGGAACTGGTGGCGATGAAGCTGCACTTTTTGTTTCCGACCTTTTCAAATCTTACCTCAGATATGCTGAAACCAAAGGTTGGAAAGTCGAAGTTGTAAGTCTAAGTGAGGGTGTACTAGATGGGTACAAAGAGGTTGTTGCTCTCATCAAAGGTGAGGGTGTCTACTCAAAATTGAAATTTGAGGGTGGAGTTCACAGAGTCCAAAGAGTTCCAAAAACTGAATCACAAGGACGAGTCCATACCTCAGCTGTGACGGTGGCAGTCATGCCTGAAGTTGATGATGTAGAGATAGAGATAAATCCAAACGATTTAAAAATTGATGTGATGCGTTCAAGTGGAAATGGCGGTCAATCAGTAAATACAACAGATAGTGCTGTCAGAATCACTCACATTCCAAGTGGTTTGGTTGTTACAAATCAAGATGGAAAATCTCAACACAAAAACAAAGCAAGTGCCATGAAAATCCTAAAAGCTAGACTATATGATTTGCAAATGCAAGAACAAAATAGTGCAGAGAGCGAAAAAAGAAAGCTCCAAGTTGGTTCAGGTGACAGAAGCGCGAGAATTAGAACTTATAACTACCCACAAAATCGCATAACAGACCATAGAATAGGACTAACACTATATAGACTTGATGCTATCATGGAGGGTGGTCTATATGATGAGATTATCGATCTCTTAATAACACACTACCAAGCAGAAGCTATCAAAGATGCTGGGCTTTAGAGCCTGTCGTAGTATAACAGATTATTTTTCTTGATGACAATATTGAGTATCTTTATATACTGCTCTTTAAGTGCAGAGTAGTTAATCATAGTTTTTGATGCTATAAGACCATTATAAACTATGCCTTTATCTCTTGCTTTTTTTCTTTCGACTCTAAATTTTATATAGGCTATATTTCTATTTAGATTTAAAACATATGCGTTTACTGAGCTTTGAAGAGAGTTAAAAATTCTAATAGTATGTGTTTTGCCTTCGTCTCTATCTTCAGGAATCAAGCCATTTCCTGTATATGTCCAATGTCCAAAGATATTGTTTGCTTCAATCACAAATCTACTTTTACCCCAACCACTCTCTATGGCTCCTTGTGCTAAAGCAAGTGAAACTGGAACTACATCAATTTTTGCGAGATACTCTTCTTGGTTAAAAAGCCCTTTTATTTTATATTTTCTAAAAAGCATAAGTAGATTTTGAAGAGATACACCATCTAGGTTTCTAAAGCCATTTGTCCAGGCATTTGAGAGAAAAATTTTTATAAAAACCCTCTCTTTTTTTACCTGTTGATTGCTTTTTTCGATAAGAGGCAACAAAATCTTTACAAACTCTTTTTTCTGTTTTTTTGGGCTCTCTATATCATAATAGTAACTAGGAAAACCCGCACTAAAAGCATTTATAGCCAAAAGAGATAAAAATATAAACCTAAAAAACATCTATCACCGTATCAAAAACCTTAGATACTTTGCCCTTAAAATAGAGCTTTTTATCCACTATTTTAAGCTCCAACTCCTCTTTGCTACTAGGATAAACTTTAGTAAAATCGCCAATTTTTCCAATCTGATTTGCACTGTAGAAACAAGCTGCCATGCCAGTTCCGCAAGCTAAAGTTTCAGCCTCAACACCTCTTTCGTAAGTTCTAACAAACAATTTACCATCCAGGATGGAAGCAAAATTTACATTTGCATTATAAGCATATCTCATCTTTGATGCCAATTTCAGATCAAACCTATCTACATCATCAACAAAAGTTACCAAATGAGGAACTCCTGTATCATAAAAATGCCAAACAAACCCATCCTCTTCAAACGGTTCACTTAGTTTTTGCGGATCACCTAATTGGGTCTCTACTATATCTCCTGCAACTTTTGAAGTGATAATACCAGCACCAGTTACAAAGTTCATCTCATTGTTAGCTAACCCATTCGCAAAGGCATAGTGAGCGCAGGCTCTTGTGCCATTTCCGCACATGTTAGCAAGTGAGCCATCACTATTATAAAACTGCCACTTAAAATCCTCTTTGTTGTGTGGCAAAAGCACGATAAGCCCATCTGCCCCTACTCCATTTTGTCGATGACACAACTTGATAGCAAGGGCACTTCTATCCATCTCTTTAAAGGTGTGAAATATCACAAAATCATTTCCACTTGCATTATATTTTGAAATTTGCACTTAAATACTCCATAAATTTTTTACTTTGCTCCAAAAGATGGCTTCTATTTTTTGAATTATCTATAACATAATCGGCTTCTATTTTTTTTTCTTCTATATCCATCTGAGACTTAACCCTCATCAAAGCCTCTTTGTAGCTTAAATTTTCTCTGTTCATAAGTCTTTTTATCTGCTCATCTCTAGAACAATAGACAACTGCCACAAACTTAGCATCATATTTTCCACTCTCAAAATATAATGGAATATCCACTATATATCTTGTGTATTTTGCCTCTAAAACTTGCACTTCTTGGTCTATTTTTTCTTTTATCAATGGGTGAATATAGCTGTTTAGTTTTGCTCTCTCTTTAGGGTTATTAAAAACCAAATTGCCAAGAGATTTTCTATCTATTTTACCATTTTTTACAAAAGATGCGCCAAAAAGTCTTTTTATTGTGTTGGCATCTATGAGCTCTTTTGCGATTTTATCTGCATCTACTATCACATATCCACAATCTTGAAGAAGCATACATACAGAGCTTTTTCCTGTTGCGATAGAGCCAGTTATTACAACCATCTTCCATTCCTTATAGAAGATTTTAACATATATTTTGCTAAAATCCCTTTAAATTTAGACAAAAAGGACGAAGATGGCTAATGTAAGCTATAAAGATGCTGGAGTTGATATCGATGCGGGTGCACAATTTGTAGAAAATATAAAACCATTGGTTAAGTCAACATTTGATTCAAATGTACTTGGTGGAATCGGCTCATTTGCTGGAGCTTATGAACTGCCTGGTGGATATAAAAAGCCTGTGATATTAGGTGCAACTGATGGAGTGGGAACAAAACTAAAACTAGCAATCGACAGTGGGAAATTTGATACGGTTGGTATCGATTTGGTGGCTATGTGTGTAAATGATCTTATATGCAACTTCGGAACTCCTCTATTCTTTTTGGACTATTATGCGACAAGCAAACTTGATATCGCAGAGTCAACTGCAGTTGTTAAAGGCATAGCTCAAGGATGTCTTTACTCTGAGTGCTCTTTGATTGGTGGAGAGACTGCTGAGATGCCTGGCATGTATGCCCCAAAAGATTTTGATTTGGCTGGATTTGCTGTAGGAATTGCTGAAAAAGACGAAATGAACAGACTAGAACATGTAAAAGCTGGCGATATGCTAATAGCACTTCCAAGCTCTGGCATACACTCAAATGGTTACTCACTTGTTAGAAAACTGTTTTTTGAAAAACTAAACTATAAATTTGATGATTTGATAGACGGAAAACCCTTAATAGATATACTTTTAGAGCCAACTCGCATATATGTAAAAACTTTCAAAAAACTAAAACACAAGATAAATGCGTTAGCTCACATAACTGGTGGAGGTATCATTGAAAATCTTCCAAGAGTCTTGCCTGAAAATCTTCAAGCAGTAGTACAAAAAGATAAAATCAAAATACTAGATATATATAAGCTTATGAGCTCACACATAGAAGAGGTTGAAATGTTTAGAACTTTCAATATGGGAGTTGGTATGATTTTAGTAGTAAGCGAAGAAAATGTGGATTTTGTTTTGGAAAATAGCGACGGATATGTCATGGGAGAGTTAAAAGAGGGCAAAAAAGAGGCTTTGGTGATTTAGATATGAGCCTAGTGTATATAGCATCAAAACTCTTTACATATTTTGTGTTGCCACCAGGTATCTTTATACTGCTTTTTATCTTAATGGCATTTTATGTAAAAAAATTTAAAAAGATATTTCTCTTTTTTGGTTTGTGTTTTTATCTTCTTAGTAATACTTTTGTTGCAAACCTACTTCTTGAGCCATTAGAAAAACCATACAATAAAGTATTTGATAAAAATACCAAAGCTGATGCAGTGGTAGT
This sequence comes from Campylobacteraceae bacterium, assembly GCA_027013265.1. Lineage (GTDB taxonomy): Bacteria > Campylobacterota > Campylobacteria > Campylobacterales > Sulfurospirillaceae > JAADIZ01. The sequence goes on from JALUXQ010000123.1 coordinate 10,096, forward strand.
GCTTGGAGGGGGGAATATCATACCAAGTGCAAACCTGCCTTTAGCAAGTGGTGCAAATAAAAGAGCACTATATGGTCTCATGCTTGCAAAATCACAAAATCTACCTCTTCTGTTTAGCGGTGGCGGCTTAATAAGAAAATATAGCGAGGCTAACTCATTTGTAAAAACCATGCAAGAACTACAAAAAGGTCTCTCAATCAACCTAAAATTTTCACAAAAAATTCAAAGAGGTAAATTTGTTATTTTAACAGAAGATAGAAGCCTAGATACATTTCAAAATGCCAAATTTACAAAAGATAAATTTGCCGATATAGGTATAAAAAATCCTACTATCTTCCTTGTAACTTCAGCATATCACATGAGAAGAGCCAAAGAACTATATGAGTATTTTGGTTTTAGAGTTATACCGACTGCGACTGATTTTAAGATAGACTACAAGAGTAAAGGCATTTTTGGGTATTTGCCAGATATTGGAGCTTTTAACAGAAGTTATATAGCCCTGCACGAATATGCAGGACTATTAAGTTTAATGTTCAGGTTAAAATAGGCGTATTTTAAATTGGAAGAACTCTTATTTTCTCACCTAGTTTGTCTCTTAGTACCGCTTCTATCGCATAAAGTGTGCCTGAGCTACTACTTGCACATCCACTGCAAGCACCAAGATATCTGATGTATATATCTGTAAAACCGTCATCTGTATCTCGTATGTCTATGATTTCTAGATTTCCGCCATCCATCATCAGCATTTCACGGATATTTTCATCTATAACGGCTTCTACCTTTTTGAGTTTTTGCACCATTGTCAAATCTGCAAATGCTAAGGCTCCTAAGTCAGATGTTTTCGCATCGGCCAAGGATTTAACTGCATCATGATCCATCTCTGCTCTAGTATCTTTTAAGATGTCTACTAGATAATAATCTCTCTCTTCATGACCGCCTGGTTTTATACAAGATTTACAAAAAGCACCAGCTTTTGTGTAGTTTGTTATCTCTTCCACTGTTTTTAAATCATTTAGTTTTATAACTTCTTTGATAGTTCCTAAGCTAACTCTTGCGCACTCGCACACTATAATTTGATCTTCAAAACTAGAAGCGTCGACACCTTTATAAGAAGCAGCTGCCTCTTTTATGACATCATATGCCATGACTGAACAGTGCATCTTTTGTGGTGGAACTGCCGGGGTATCGGGATTGTCTCTCATGGCATGCTCTACATCTATATTGGTGATTTTTACAGCCTCATCAACAGTTTTTCCAATACAAAGTTCTGCCATAGTATCAGAGCTCGCTATCGCTGTACCACATCCGAAACTCTTAAATTTGGCCTTTTTTATGATGTCAGTTTCAGGATCAACCGCCCAATACAATCTTACTGCATCGCCACAGCTTTCGGCCCCAAAATCAGCAACGATAAGTTTTGCTCCCATCTCTTTCGCTTCTTCTTCTGTTATCTCTCCCATATTTTGTGGGTGGTTCATCAAATCTTGTACTTTTTGACTGTACTCTTCCCAAATTGATCCACCTATTAGTGTATTTTTTCCCATAATTTATCCTTTATCTCGTTATAATTTGCTCTCATGCCAATCAGGGGCATAAGCATATGTGCTGGAAATCGCTCTTAGTCTTTGCACAGCATTTTTTATAGTCTCTATCGTAAAATCAATCTCTTCATCAGTTGTAAATCTAGAAAGCGATAGCCTAAGAGCCGTATGTGCCAAGTCTGCTTCAGCACCGATAGCTTCCATAACAGGGTTTGACTCTAGTGTTTCACTAGCACATGCACTTCCTGTACTCGCTCCGATACCTGCTTTGTTTAAATCCCAAAGCATCGCTTCCCCCTCTATACCCTTTACGCTTATAAGTATAGTATTTGGTGTTCTTTGATCTTTAGCTCCAACTACAAAAGTACCAGGAATTTTTAGCAACTCGTCTTCTAGTCTGTTTCTGAGTCTCTTG
>JALUXQ010000124.1 GCA_027013265.1 Campylobacteraceae bacterium
CTTACTGGGTCAAAAGTTGGCTTACTCTCTACATTGAAAATAAAGAGTGCAAAGAGCTAAAAGAAATAATCCGTGCTAATGTTTGTAATGAATAAACTTATGTCAATTATCAATGAGTTTTTTAATGATTTTTTTACATTGCTTGGGCTTGTAATAGTCTCTTTATTTGGAACTGGGAGTTGCATATTTTCTTTTTAAGTCGGTTACTAATGTGATATAATTACACCCGAAACAGAATAATTGCTTGAGGGTAGCTCCCTCATATCAACGCTGTAAGCTCTATCTCTTTGTTGAGGTAGGGCTTTTTTTTTGCCTAATTTTTTGGTAGATTGTGGGTAGTGTTGGGTGGGAGCGTTGATATAAAGGGTATATCTTGCTTTTTAAAGCACTTATTCTGTTGTTGGTACTTGGTTATTTAACTAACCTTTATTGACATTGTGAGAGGGTAGCTCCCTCTCATATCTTCGATATAAGCGTTTTTCTATTTTGAGCATAGTCTTAAAAAGTGTTAAAATGCTTTTTAAGTGCCTCTATGTGTCTATTTTTGCCCTTTTAACACCGTCATAAACTTCTATTACAAAATCAACATCAATTAGCCACCCCTGCATATAATCAACCTTGTTAAAAGTTTCTATTAGGCTCGTTATGTCGTTGTGGTCTTTCTGATTGTCTATGCAAAAAGTAATCATATCCCTTAAAAGTGTGTTGTTAGTGTTGATCTCTTTGATTTCGTCTTCGTTAAGGTCGCTATCTTCTGTAATTTCAAACATATCAAGCTGCAGCGGCTTCATATTTTGCACAATATCACGCGTTAAATGTAAATACTTAAGTATTGACTCTTTTTTCTTTTGCGTGTCTGGTACTCTTTTTTTCTCATTCGCTTCTCTTTGTGCGTCTCGTGTAGGGTCTTCCCACTCTTTGACTGCTTTTTTTACCTCATCGAGTACAAACCACTTCTTTGGAGAGCCTTTTTTCTCGTGGTATGGTATGATTTCCTTAGCCACCAGTTGAGAAAAATAGCTCTCTTTGCCTTTAAAAACGCCCGCTTGTCTCATTTTTCGTACGCATTCCGCACCAGTAATTAACTTCATTTTTTATCTTCCTTTTGATTTTTTTGTATTTTTGTGTAAAATCGCTCTATGAGCGTTATATAACTCACAAAAGTTTAGTAAGTTTTTTAGCTCAAAACCACGTGGTTTCCGCGAGTACATAGCCCCGTAGAGCTCTTTATGCTCCAGAGGACCCACACTCTTTTAAATAGCCCTCTATAACTTTTTTCGCTTCTATCCAGGTGTAGCACACCTCAAACTTATAGTAAGAAGTTAGCCCCTCTCTGAATTTCTCTTGATTAGCTGTTAGCTTATTGCTACCCGCTTTCATTTCTATCCATAAGCCACACCCGCACAGTTTACTGTTAGGAATGGGCACAAAAATATCCCATACACCACTAAGAACGCCTTCTCTTTTTAAGTTGGCGGCTGTCCTTTTATCTCGCTTGCCACCGTTTGGAATAGCAAATATCTTTGAATATCTGCTATCTCTTGCCTGCTGCATTCTTATCCATTCAAATAATGCCCGTTGATGTTGGCTCTCTATTTGTTTCATTTGCCTTGTTGTGCCTCTAGTTGTGTTTTCACATACCAGTTTATAATACTTCCAAACGCTACATCAATGGCTCTCTTTAAAGCTCTTGTTTCTGCCTTAGCCATCATATTATGCAAGCTGTACTTCATAGCACCGCTAAACTCGTTTCGCTCTACAACACCCATTCCCTCAATATCTCGCACCGTTTCGCCTATGTTAATTCTAAGGACACCTTTAACTTTTGCATAAGTGCTGTTATCAAGGCTTAGTACTTCATCACTTATTATCTTCCAACTGTACGAGATAGGCAATGATGATAATATTTTGGTAAGCCCGTCTTTAGTTGGTTCAAACCTGCCGTTAATCTTCACAAAGTCATTAGGAGCAATAACATTACTCGCTTTTAGTTTGACTTGCTTAATATCGTTAAAACTGTCTTGCTGCACCGGTAAATTTATTTCGCCAGTAGTAGGGTTAAGTTCTATCACTTCGCTTGGTGTCGTTTTTG
>JALUXQ010000125.1 GCA_027013265.1 Campylobacteraceae bacterium
TCCAAGTGGTGATGACCTTGTTCCTTTTGATTCTTACAAAGCCGCAGAAGAGTTTTCAAAAGAGCATAATGGCAAACGTATCTTTGGTTTCCGTGAGGTAAGCCGTGGGCTTATTAACTGGCTAAACGATAGTTTATAGGAGTATATGATGACAAAACCAACACCGATAGATGAAGAGATAGTTTTAGATCCAAAACGTTATATTGTGAGTGAAACAGATGAAAAGGGTAAGATTACTTTTGCCAATGATTATTTTCAAGAAGTATCTGGGTATACGGAGGAAGAACTCATCGGCAAACCACACAGCATAGTCCGTCATCCCGATATGCCAAAGGTTGTCTTTAAGCTACTGTGGGAGACGATAGGTGCTGGAAAGAACATCAATGCCGTTGTGAAAAATCTGGCAAAAGATGGTCGCTACTACTGGATATTTACCGAGTTTGAGATTAGAAAAGATACCGACACGGGAAGAATCATCGGCTATCATGCTTCACGAAAGAAGATCTCACGCCATGTTATCGAAGTCATAGCAAAACTCTATGCGAAACTTCTAGAAATAGAGAAGTCTGAGGGTGTAGAGGCAAGTGAAAAGTATCTCATCGAATTCTTAAAAGAAAAAGGTGACGATATAGAGTTTGCTAACATTATGGAAGAGATTCATAAGTTCTATTAGCCCCTTGCGTGAGATAAAATGAAAACAATTCTGCTTTTTTGGATTTTTATCTCCACACTCTTTGCAAATCCCTTGCAAGATGCCATTGACAAAGCACCCAGCGGAGCCATCATTAAACTGCAAGATGGACTTTATGCAGGAAACATCATCATTGATAAGCCCCTTACCATTATGGGTATGGGGAAGCAGGTGCATATAAAAGGAACGGGTAAGGGGAGCGTTGTCTCCATCAAGAGTTCCTCAGTAACGCTTCAAAATCTCATCATCAGTAACAGTGGTCAAAATATGCAAAAAATAGATGCAGGCATCGCTCTCACGCAGGTGAGAGATTGTGAGATACGTCACTGCCGTTTTTTTAATGTGCTCTATGGCATAGATATGGACCGCGTGGAAAACTCTCGTATTGAAGCCAACGATATTACAGTGACAAAGAATGTAATTTCTCTTCGTGGGAATGGGCTCAAATTATATTTTAGTAATTTTAATACTATAGCAAAAAATAAGATTCATGATACCCGAGATGTGACATTACGCTATTCGAATCACAATCTGTTTGTGCAAAATGAGTTTGTGCATAATCGATTTGCTACACATTTAGAGCTAAGCAATGCGAACATCTTTAAAAAGAATGTCTATAAGTATAACTCTGTCGGTATGATGTTTATGGGGGCAAAAGATACACAGGTCATAGAAAATACTATTTTCAGCTCGCAAGGAGCTGCCGGCATTGGTGTGATGATTGGAGGTGTAGCAAACTTCGTATTTCAAAACAATCGCGTGCGCTACAATGCAAAAGGGCTCTATATTCAAGGCAAAGAAAAAGCCTTAGGGATGAAACGCTATATTCAAAACAATGAGATAGCCTATAATGCAGAAGCCCTGCATTTTCATGCAAGTATCAAAGACAATACGATAACGCACAATAAGATTTTTGGCAATATTGATGATGTTGTAAAAGATACCGGCGGCAATTTTGATCCATCAAATGTCGTGGAGTATAATTATTGGGATAGATACGATGGATTTGATGCGAACAAGGATGGTATTGGAGACACTCCTTTTACAATATATCAGCATGCAGACCTGCTTTGGCAAGAAAACAATAAAGTGAAGTTCTTTTATGCAACTCCTGTTATGAGCCTTTTGGACTTTTTGTTAAAACTTGCCCCCTTTGTCGAGCCAAATCTCATTATGAAAGATGCAAAACCTATCGTCCAATCGCCCTAACTCTTTTGACTACTTCATTATAATCAACAATCTCCTGACCTTTCGCAATGTCATCCTTTGACTTATGCGCAGAAAAACCATACGCCATCGGCGTAATGTTCTCTGTATCGTAAAAGGCCTTACGTGCATCAATCCACTTGCCGCTCTTAGCATCTGTGATCCAAATGACTGCTTT
>JALUXQ010000126.1 GCA_027013265.1 Campylobacteraceae bacterium
CACTCTGTGAGAGTATAGCTTACATATATAGATACTTTGTCTTTTTTGATAGATATTGTATTTAGATATATTTTATTATTTACTGTGTTTTTTTGAAATTTGGGAATTTTCGCGGGTACCCCTTTAAGAATGTACGGTGCAGTGGCTCCGTCATTTATTTTATTGGATAGAGGGTATGCGGTGCAGTGGCTCCGCTTGTTAGTATTTGCTTCTAAGGTCGCAAATACGGTATGAAGAGAGGGCTGTTTAGTGTAGATAGTTTTTGATGTTGTATGATTTTTGACAAAAAGGGGCTTTAAATCCGTTTTAAGAGGTTTTTTTAAGAGGTCTATATCTATACCTATATTTTTTGAGTTTGTTTAAAAATGGTATGAAAGCATTAATCTATGAGGGTAAAAATAAAGTTAGTTTGATGTTTAGTGTTAATGTTCGGCGGCGGTTGGTTTAAGTTTATTTCTAACCTTAAGCGAAAAAATTAATAAATTTAAGCGATATTTAAGCCATAGGAGCGATTTTAAGAGCTTTTAAAAGTTTAGATGAGTTGATGTGTGCGTGTTTTATACTGTACCGTATTTTAAAACGACGATTAACCAGTATACACCTGGAGCTAAGAAAAAAGCTCCAGTGATGATATTGTCTTTATTTTTGATGATTTTCTCTTTTAGATTTTGCATTGTGTAGCCTTTTTTATTTTTTCTTCCAAATTGCTACGGCTATTATAACTAAACCTAGCGTAATTTTAAAGCCTATGTCTTTGCCTGCTTGGATTATGCCTTTGTTTAGCTCGTCGCCTAGTGCTTTGCTTGCTTGTGTTAAGTCCATTAATTTACTCCTGTTTGTTGTTTTAGCTTTGCTATGTCGATTTTTATCTCTGTAAGCGATTGGTTTAATCTCACAAGCGGGATGATAATTATAGGCATTATAAGGTTTGCCATTTGTGCTAAGTCGTGTAATAGTTGCATTATTTTTTCCTTGTTATTGTATAGATGTCTTTACCGATGAGTTTCCATACTAAAACACCGCCCAAAAGAGGGATGGCTATCTTTGTAATGGTTGTTCCTGTCTGTATATCTTTTTTGATTGTGTCATAGGCTGAACTTATGGCATTTTTGAAGTTAGAATATTTATTTTTTATATCTTTTTTAAACTTCTCTTGGTTGATTGCTTGCTGGTCTAGTGTATCATCAACGGCGTTTTGGGCATTTGATATTGTTGTGTCATACCATTGCATTATTGTTGGGCTGTCTGTTTGTGCTTTTAGTGGCGCAGCTGTCGCTGGGTCTATTGGTGGTATAAACATGTCCGCTAAATTGCTGTTTAAGTTTGGCGTGGTTTTCATAAATTTGCCTTGATATAATGCTCAACTGTGCCAGCTCCTAGTTTGGTATTGTAGTAATGTTTCCAATACTGTGCCCGTCCCTCTAGAGTATCTGGTATTGTTCCAGGTTTTAAGAGATAAAAAAGCCTAGCAAATATTGTACTAAGAAGAGGTGACCATTGAAGAGCTAAAAGGCTGACCTGGTCAATATCTATATTATAAACTTTTTTTATCAAATCTTTGTTTCTTTGGCTCGTTCTTTGCACAACATCATCAAAGCCTGGTTTGTCAAACTGAAAGAGTCCATATCCACTAAAAAGATGAGTGTCTGGAGTGTCTCCATAATGAGTCTCTGCCATAGCTGTTTCTTTTAGTAATAAATGCGCGGTGTGGTTGCTGCCATCTCCTAGGGTGTTCGTTACATCTGTTATGATGTCGTCTAAATGTTGTTTACTTATAAGTCCGTACATATAAAAGCTCCTAAATTGTACTACGGTATATAAAAAAATGCCCGTGAGTATTAGTTTTTTATGTCGCATAATTTACACTTTTATTTGTGCTCGTAATGCTTCAATCTGTGCCTCTGTGTTGTCAATTTTAGTCTGTGCAAACCCTTTTGCGGTTACTGTTGTAGTTGTAGACAAAAGCTCCCTAGTAGCTCGTAATAATTTGCTCTCTAAGACTGAAATTTGGTTATAAATATCTTGATTAAAAGCTTTTTTTGCTTCGATAGCTTTAGCGTTTAGAAGTTC
>JALUXQ010000127.1 GCA_027013265.1 Campylobacteraceae bacterium
CACCTATGCCACTTACATTTGCACTTGTGTATCCATATATAAAAAATGGTACATCAGCACCAACTTTCAAACCTATGTTTGCCAACTCAACACTACTTAGCCCTAGGTTTGCCTTTTTGTTTACCATGTGCAAAAAAGTAGCAGCATCACTACTGCCACCTCCCAATCCAGCAAATGAGGGGATATTTTTCTCTACATGTAGAGCATTTTTGGAAAAAATCTCTTTTATCCCTTCTTTAAATCCAGCTTCACATAATGCTGTAAAAGCTTTATATATCGTATTTTGTTCTAGCTCACAACCAAAATCCCCACTCAATTCAAAATCAACATCATTTTTTTTTGGTACAAAACAGAGTGTGTCAAAAAGTGTGTCAACCAAGATAAATCTTGAACAAATTTCGTGATAATCACCTCGAGTCCCAACGATTTTTAAAAATATATTTACTTTAGCATATGCTTTGTATGTCATTTTTTAAGTTTTTCACTCAACTTACTCAAATCTGCAAAATTTACTTCGCTTGCAGCTTTTATATTTGTATCTTTGACTATCTCTTCTAACTCTTTTCTCAAAATCAACATCTCCTTTGGAGCATCAATTCCTAGCTTCACGACACCTTTTGAAACCTCCATCACAGTGATGGTTATCTTATCATCTAAAAGTATAGATTCACCCAATTTTCTTGATAATACTAACACAATTTTACCTTATTTAATAGATAATTTACCTCATCATCTTTTATCTCGATAATAGCTAAAAAGTTCTCATCTATAAACTTATAGATACCATTTTTTTGATTTTTAAACTTATGTTTGTCTAGTTTTTTTCCAAACTCTATATCACTTATATCGCCCAAATATTTATTTTCTTCCATAGACAAAAATTCAAGTGGATTTAGCGATGACTCACCTGTATATACAAAAGCCCCTTCACTTAACCTCTCTAGTGAACTAAGCGCTCCTTCAAATCCTAATTTTTTAGCGAACATTGCTCCTATGCTTCTGACATATCCACCTTCACTTATACTTATTTCAAAAGTTAAAAATGGGTGGCAATAGTGCAAAACCTCAAATTCATAGATAGTGCTTTTTATCTTTTTTAGCTCAAACTCCAACCCATCTCTTGCCAAGTCATATGCTCTCTTGCCATCAACTCTTTTGGCACTATATTTTGGAGGAAGATACTCTATGTCGCCTATAAAACTCTTTGCTGTGATATTTATAGAGTCCATTGAAAATGGGGCTAGGCACTTGATACTTTGTACTTTTTCAATATCGAGTGTCGGACTATTTGCACCGATCCACAAAGTTGCCCTATATCTCTTAGGAGTGAGATCCAAAAATCTAAACAGCTTGGTAAATTGCCCAAATGCCACTATCAAAACTCCACTAGCAAAAGGGTCTAATGTACCTGAAAATCCAGCTTTTTTTACCCCATATCTTCTTTTTATCTTCTTTAAAAAGAAATTTGAAGAGATATTTTTGGGTTTATTTGCAACAAAAAGGCGATTCATATCTTCTCAACAAATGATGCTAAGATATCTCTCTTTGTTCCACTAAAGTTTATCTTCAACTTAAACTCTCTTTTTACTTTACTTATCCCAAAAATTCTTCCAATTCCAAATATTTTATGTTTAACCAAATCACCCTTTTTAAAAGATGTCGTCTTTTCGAGTACCAAACTTCCCTTGCAAACTCCAGACTCTTTTAAAAATCTACTCTTTTTAAGCTCTGCTCTTCTGCCTTTATAAAATCTACTGCCAACAAAACTTAGTATCAACTCTCTTTTTGCTCTAGTAAACGCAACATACCCTAGCCTTCTCTCCTCTTCAATATCACTACCATCACCAATCAGCGGGAAAAATCCCTCCTCTAATCCCATAACAAAAAGATACTCAAATTCAAGCCCTTTGCTCGCGTGTACACTCATGATAGAAATATGCTCATTGTCTATCTGATCTTGGTCACTTTGAAGTGCTAAATCATTTAGAAAATCATCTACGCTCATATCAGGATTTTGCTTCACAAAATCTCTATATAATCCATAAAATTCATCTATATTCGATACTCTA
>JALUXQ010000128.1 GCA_027013265.1 Campylobacteraceae bacterium
TAGGCAGAATCATACCTTTGCTTCTTGTAAGTAAAAACGAAGATGCTTTTAGAGAAAATGTGCAAGAGTTTGTCAAACTATCTCACAACAATAAAACTGTCCTAGAGGCTGCTGATTTTTTCGCTAGATTACTTTTTACTGTAGAAAAAACAGAAAATATAGAAAATGAAATGACAAAGCTATCCAAAGAGTATGGAGATTTTATACAGCAAGGCACAATAAGTGGCATAGAATCCATCCAAAAAAATAGTTTTGAAGCTATAAGAGATTTTGGACCCGCTTGCGATATAGATGGTGGCTTTCCAGGGATAATTCATCTGGTTTTAAAATACCCGAACAACTTAAAAGAGTTATTAGTCCAAAATGCTAAAGCAGGAGGAGATAGTAGCTCTAGAGCCATGCCTGCTACGATGATATTATCTGCAAATTCTGACAAACAAAATCTACCAACAACTTGGGTAAAAAATGTCAATGCGCAGATGGATTAACTATTCCACTTTATCATAAAAATATCTTTCATTTTGGCATCGAAGACTTAGTTTCATATCAAATATTTTAGATAAATTTTTACTAGTCAGTATCTCTTTTTTATCACCATATTTATATATACTTTTTTCATAAATCAAAGCTACATTTTTAATCTCTTTAAAAATCTCTTCTATATGATGGGTTATAAGTATAATTGTAGCTTTTTTTGATAGTTTTCTCAAAAGCTTTATGAAAGAGATCTGCGCTTTGATATCCAATCCACTTGTTGGCTCGTCAAGTACAAAAGCTTCTGGATTATGTATCAAAGCTCTTGCGATGATACATTTTCTAAGCTCACCTGTACTCATATTTGATACTAATTTGTCTTTTAAATTTAAAATACCCATAAACTCCATAGTTTCCACGGCTTTCTTATGCCAATCGGTACTGAAATCTTGGTGTTTAAATATACCAATTGAGCTATAATATCCACTTAAAACAACTTCATATCCACTTAAAAAAGCACCCTGTTTTTCAAAATAATTATGTAAATCATTTGTGATGATACCGAGTCTTTTTTTGAGTTCCAATATGCTCCAACGCTCTTGCCCAAAAATCTCTTTTTTAAATGGGTATTTTACATTTGGATACAAATCATTAGAAAAGAGCTTCATCAAAGTTGTTTTTCCACTGCCATTTGCACCTAAAATCGCCAAGTGTTCTTTAGATTTTACTTTAAGATTTATCTCTTTTAAGATTGGCTCTATATCATAACTTACATGGATGTTTTCAAAATCTATTATATTCAAACTTTTCTCCATCCATGCATCTTTTTCGCACAAACAATTTTATGATCATCATTTAACTCTATCGTACTTATAGCTACATAATTTGTCTCTTCCAAAAGCTCCATCATATCTTGTGATTTCTCTTTTTTAGAGAGAATAAAAATATTTGCTGCATTTTTGATAACTCTATAGCATTTCTTAAAAACTATACTTAAATCACTCAAATCTTGGCTATGTGCACACAAAAACATATAATCATATTGTAGTGATTTTTTGTTGTACCTTGATTGCTCAAAAGAAAATTTTTCTACATAGATATTTTTTTTGAGTTTGATATTTGATTCACTTACGGTTTTTATGTATAAATTGGCTTCAATATCTACACAAAAATCAACCAATTGATTGACACAAGAGTCATAATTTTCATTTATTATGGCGATATTCAATGATGGATGCTTTGGAATCACTTCAAACAGAAGTTTAAAATTTTTCAAAATTCGTGTAGCTCCCTAAAAACATAAGCTTCAACTACATCTTGAACATATCTCTGCAATGGCGCAATCAAAATATCTATACCTTCATCCAAAAACTCATCAACCTCTTCTTTCTTACTGTTGACAATCAAAAAATCAACTATCTCATCAATCTTACAAGCATCATCATAAAAATCATGACGCCTTGCATATCCATCTTCCAACTCGACTATAAGCCAATATTTTCTTTTGTCAATAGATGTTATTTTTGCCTCTTCATAGTCATTTGAATCTACTGGTATCTGTAAAATCATCTATTCAAACCTTGAAAACTCTTTTGGCTCAGGGCTTTGAAAACTATAGCCTAAAAGCTCTATTTTTTTAGCATGGAGCATCAATCTTTTGGACTCTTTGCCGCCATACAGGTCATCTCCAACTATCACAAATCCAGCACTCTTTAGATGCGCTCTTATCTGGTGAGTTCTGCCTGTCTCTATCACTACTTTTACCTTTGATTTTCTGCCCTCTATCATCAAAGGTTCAACATGTGTGATAGCTTCTTTGCCGTGTTGGCTGATTTTGCTAAAAAAACTATTGCCCTTTTTTATCGTTATAATTGGGTCTTCTATGCTAAATGGCTCCGCCACTTTTCCATTAACAACAGCGACATACTCTTTATATACTCTTTTTTGTTTAAACTCTTCGATAGCTTTTTTTTGAAAATCTTCATCTTTTACCAAAAGAACAACTCCGCTTGTACCTTTGTCTAGTCTATGCAATAGTTTTGCGTCAAACTTCTTCTCAACCTCATCTGAAGTTAAAGATGCTGGCTTATCGACTGCTATAATCTTTTTGTCTTCAAAGACAACTTTTATCTTTGAAATTTTTTCCACCCTAAACTTAGAATCAGCATCAAGTTCTCCTCTCGCAACCGTCACTTTTCTGCCTTTGCAAAAAACCAAACCTCTATCAATCAAATCTTTTGCTGATCTGTTTGAAATGTTCTCCTGCATAGCCAATAGCTTATAAGCCTTCTCTTTTATCATATTTTCTTTCCTATTATCTCGTTTATTAATTTTTCCATTTTTCTGGTTTGTTTGATTTTTGTATTTTTCAAATTTTCAAAATTCATACTACCTAACTCTTCTACTTGACATATCTTAATATTTTCAACTGATGGGAAAAGTGCTTTTTGGTTGAAAACATATGGTCCACTGATGATTTTCGTATTAAAATAGGCACACTCTATGGGATTGTGTCCACCGATACCATCTTTAAATGAGCCACAAAGTATCACTATATCACAAATCGCATATAAATTTATAAGCTCACCCATTTTATCACATAAAATTATATTTTGGCTAAAATCCTCTTTTTCGCTAAGCTTTGCATAACTTAACTTTTTCGTTTTTGCGTAGTTTTGCATATACTCATGCACTGATTTAAATCGCTCAGGGTGTCTAGGAACTACTATCAAAACATCATCAACTGCTAGTTTAAGATTTTCTAAAATAAGTTCCTCTTCTCCCTCATGGGAGCTAGCCATCACTATCACTCGTCTGTTTGGTTTAGCATAGTGTCTTGAAACCACAGGAGTTGAACTATTTTTTATATTGCCAAAAACTTCAACACACTTGGCTCCTAAACTCTCTAGTCTCTCTTTATCGATTTGACTTTGGGCAAACACCTTATCTATATGCGAAAATACCCATCTGTAAAACCAAGAAAATTTCTTATATCCAGAGTATGAGTTATCAGAAATTCTAGCATTTATCAGTACTGTTTTGATTCCTCTTAGTTTTGCAACTACAAACAGCATAGGCCAAAGCTCTGCTTCAACTACAACTAAAGTTTTATGCTTTTTTATCCAAAAAGGTAGAAAAATTTCAAATGGTAGATATCTAAGTGTACAATGTTCTATCTGCTTGGCTCTTTTGTATCCTGTTTGTGTTATCACGCTTATGTCAATTTTGTGGGATTTTAGGTTGTCAATAATCGGAATTATCGAAACTACCTCACCCAAAGAGCAAGCATGAAACCATATATCATCATTTTCAAATTTAGGACTGTTTTTTAGAAAAAATCGTGCCAGAATAGAGTCTTTGTACTTTTTTTTAAAGCTAAGGTAGAGTAAAAAAGGTATCGCCAATATATATAGTGACGATACCAAAAGATAGTAAAATATCCCCAAGTTAAGCTTCGTTTTCCTGCACTTCTTTATAAAGAATTCTTCCGCAGTGTGGACAAGTTACTATATCTTCATGCTTTATGACTGAAGAGTAAACTTTGTCATTAAGTCTCATAAAACAACCATAACATGCCTGTTTTCTAACTGGAACAACCGTTGTATTGCCAGCCCATTTTCTTATCTTTTCATAAAATGTCAATATTTTTTGATCCATAGCAGAAACAAGCTTGTTTTTATTTGCATAAACTTCTTCTTTCTCTTTCTCGATTTCAGCCAACTCTCCTGCTATTGAGACTCTTATCTCCCCTACTTCAGCAGAAATTTCATCTAGTTTAGCAGTTTGCTCTTCTATCAATGCCTCTCTTGTCTCTATATGTTTTTCCAATCTCTCTATCTCTTCATTTGCAAAGTCGCACTGCTCTTTTGCTATCTCCTCTTCCAACTGTAGAGCTTTTACCTCTTTTGCAGTTTTTACGATAGATGATTTTTTAGATAATTCATTTAATTTCTCAGAAAGTTCAGCCAAATGAAGCTCATTTTTCTTTTTCTTTAGTTTTGACTCTAAAATCTCCTCTTTAAATGCATCAATAACAGCTACTACTTCAGCCTCTTTCTCTAAAGATACCTTTAAAGATTTTTCTATACTTTGAACTCTTGGGTCGAAACCATCTATACTTTTGTCAATATCTGACAACTCGATTAACTGTTTTAAATACTTGTTCATGTGTTTTTGTGTCCTTATTTATACTCAAACGGATTTTTTGAATTTGACATTATAACCTTTAATGGTAAATTTTTCAAATATTGCGACAAACAAGCTCCAAAAAACCTCTCACTTTCATAGTGTCCTATGTCTATCAGCGTCAAACCATTCTCTTTTGCTTCCAAAGCTTGATGATACTTAAAATCGCCACTCAAGAAGCAATCAGCATCAATTTCACCTATCATATCTCCTCCACTTCCTGTTGTAATCGCACAATCTTTTATATGTTTGTGAGATTGTGAAATTCTTAAGTTTTCAATTCCCAATTTGCTCTTAATATTTAGACAAAGTGAATCAAGGGACGAATCAACTCTAAAATAACATACAAAATCATCACTTGATTTTACTTCATAGCCTAGCACATCAGTCGCTACATATTTGTTCAAATGTGTCTGGTCAAAATTTGTGTGCATTGAAATCAGGGAGATATTTTTTTCTATCATTTTATGTATGATATTTGCAGGATATCTCGAATAATCAATCCTTTTTAACCCTTTAAAGATAAGTGGGTGATGTGTGATTATCAATGAGTTTTCCTCAATCATCTCAACCAAATCACTATCAATATCTAAACTTAGATATATATAATCCACACTCGATCTAAAATCGCCTACCAAAAGACCACTATTATCCCACTCACACTGGAGTGAAAATGGGCTCAACTCGTCTAGTAAATCGTAAATTTCCCTAAGTTGCATCTAAACCTTCCTTGTACTCTAAGGCACAACCTTTGGCAAGTTCTCTGATTTTGAGGATATAATTTTGTCTTTGTGTTACCGAAATAGCTTTTCTAGCATCAAGAACATTAAATGTATGCGATGCCAAAAGACAGTAATCATATGCAGGTAGTGGCAATTTTTTATCCAAGCACCTTTTGCACTCTGCTTGTGCATTATTGAACTGCTCTAGAAGCATATTTACATCTGCTACTTCAAAATTATACTTTGAAAACTCATATTCACTCTGCTTGTGAACATCGCCATATGTTGTAATACCGTTGGAATTTTCATTCCAAACCAAATCAAACACAGAATCTTTCTCTTGCAGATACATCGCAAGTCTTTCGACTCCATATGTGATTTCAACAGAAACAGGGTGGCAAGGTATCCCGCCTACTTGTTGGAAGTATGTGAATTGAGTCACCTCCATGCCATCAAGCCAAATTTCCCAGCCAAGCCCCCAAGCTCCTAGTGTCGGGGATTCCCAGTTATCTTCTACAAATCTTATATCATGCTTGCCCAAATCCAAACCTAGTGCTTCAAGACTCTTTAGATATAGCTCTTGTATATTGTCTGGACTTGGTTTTATCAAGACTTGAAATTGATAATATGCTCCGAGTCTGTTTGGATTTTCTCCATATCTTCCATCAGTTGGTCTTCTGCTTGGTGCCACATATGCCGCAGCCCATGGCTTGTCACCCAAACTTCTTAAAAATGTGGCATTATGAAAAGTTCCCGCACCTGCTGGAAAATCATAAGGCTGAACGATAGTACATCCCTCATCTTGCCAAAATGTCTGTAATTTTAATAACATTTCACTAAAAGTTAACAATTTTTCATTCCTTTTTTATTTTGATTACGCTTTTTGGGCGAAGCCCAGAAAGCTACGCTATCGCTAAGATCTCCTCGGCGGAGAGCCCACGCGACTAGTCGCTTTTTCGTTTTGATTACGCTTTTTGGGCGAAGCCCAGAAAGCTACGCAACTAATCGTTTTTCTTATAATTTGCTACTGTTTTGTTCCACATTAGCTTATATTTTCTTCTTGCAAATTCCAGCTCTTCCTGTGTGCTTTTTAGCTGTGTTGTCAGAGTCTCTATCGTTTTTCTATCTTCATCATATAGCTCTTGCATAGAAAAAAGCGCCTCTTTTAAAAATCTATTTTCACCTTTTAGTGCTTCAAGAGTCTCATCTTTTGCATCAAGTACTTTTTCGTGCAAACTCAAAATCGTACCGATTGTTTTTTCAACAAAATCAGCACCAGCTAAATGTTCAACCTCTTGTTCTATCGCCATATCCTGTATATCTGTGGGCATGATTTCATATGCCACCCCATCTGCCTCAACAAGAGTTTTGCCATTCTCCTCTTTTGATTTTAAGCTCCCTTTTTCTATCATCTCTTTTATGATAGAGACATCCAAATGGACTATCTTACTAAACTCTTCTATATCTAACCATGTTTGCACAAGTTTTCCCTTATATTAGAGACTCAACCAAAAGTGAGTCAGTTTCTACTTTTTTTGACTTTAAAACTCTGTCCTCTTTTAGCTTTGCTTTTAACTCTTCGTTTTCAAGAGCAAGTATCTGCATAGCAAGGTATGCACTGTTTACCGCTCCAGCTTTTCCGATAGCAACAGTCGCTACTGGCATGCCTCCTGGCATCTGAACAGTAGAGAGCAAGGAGTCCATGCCTCCCAAGCCAGAAGCGTCAAGAGGAACACCGATGACTGGTTTTGTAGTCATTGAAGCCACAACTCCAGCTAGATGTGCCGCCATGCCAGCTGCAGCTATAAAAACTTTGGCGCCTTTTTTCTCGGCTCCAACTACATATTCATGCGTTCTTTTCGGACTTCTGTGTGCCGAAGAGACGATAATCTCATACATAACACTAAACTTTTCCAATATCTTAGTACACTCTTGCATCACAGGATAGTCGCTTTTGCTACCTATTATGATTGATACAAATTTCATTTTTGCTCCTATTTAACTGTCATCTTTACTAGGAGCAAAGCTCCTAGTAAATTCACGCGCTACTAAAGCACAACCTTGCGGTCGTATGACTCTATTTTAATTACGCGCTACTAAAGCACAACCTTACGGTCAGAAAATCCTATGCTCCACTATAGTTCTCTTCTTAAAAATGTAAAGGGTGGCAGGGTTGTTGGTAATTTTATGGCATTTGTGTTTCCGCTGTGAATCGAACTATAAATTTTACCCTTTTCACTCTGTAATTTTTTAAATTCTATATACCAACTCTGCTCCTCTTTAAAAACTCTTCCAAATTCATTTTCACTCTGTTCCAAGCTATCTTCTGGCAATACTAACTCATACACAACATTTGGCTCTAACTTATCTTTGCAAAAACATCCAAGTCCATCTTCACTTACCATAGCACACACTTGATGAGTTCCCTCGCTTATAGAGTCCTCTAGGTTTTGGGTATTGTGCTTAACAAATGGTCTTTTAACAAGATAGCCATCATTAAAACCTCTGTTTTTTGTGCTACTTAGCTCTTTTTCATACTTGCTCGCATCAAACTTTTTCTCATAATAGTCATCAATTGCTCGCCTATAAGTTTTTGTAGTAATTCCTACATAATATGTACTTTTTGTCCTGCCTTCAATCTTCAGAGAATCAATCACTTTACTATCTAGTATAGTATCTACATGTGAACTGAGATTTAAATCTTTGGCATTCATGATGTGGGTGCCTTCATCACTCTGTTGTACCTTAAACAGTGTACCATTTTCCTCGTTTTTAGCATACATGGTATATGGAAACCTGCAATCATTTGCACAACTTCCTCGATTTGATACTCTTCCACTTTGAAGCGAACTTATCAAACATCTTCCGCTATATGCAAAGCACATGGAGCCGTGCACAAAAACTTCAAGCTCAAGATTTGGCAAATGCTCTTTTATCTTTTGTAAATCCTTAAGACTCACTTCTCTAGCAGCTATTATCCTCTTGACTCCCATGTCCCAATAAACCTCAGCATCAAGATAACTTAGAACATTTGCTTGAGTTGAGAGGTGCACAGGTATATCTGGTGCTATCTTTTGAGCCAATCTCACGATTCCTGGAGCTGCGACTATAAAAGCATCTGGTTTCATGGCTGACACTTTTTCTATATGTTTTTTTAACAAATCAATTTGAGCGTTGAAGGGAAAACCATTTATAGTCACATATAGTTTTTTACCTTTTTTATGAGTATATTTTATCGCCTCTTCAAAGCTTTCATAAGTAAACTCTTTGCCACTTCTAAGTCTTAGTGAAAAATGGCTAACCCCTGCATAAACTGCGTCAGCTCCATATGCTAAAGCTATCTTTAGTTTTTCAAAATTTCCAGCAGGTGAGAGTAATTCGACTCTATCCATCTAGTTCTTTTTACCCAAACTCTCTATGATAGCCTCTATATCTTCACTCGTTACCAAATCATCTGTACTCTCATCGCCCTCAATATGAACGGCTGAGCCGACTCTATTTTTATCATCAATTGCGCCTTCAAAAAGCATGCTTATGTATTTTGAAAGTGCTCTCATGACATTGATAACTCTCTCTATCTTTTGTCGATGTATATCTTGATACTGCATGATATCCATCGCCATCATGACTTCATCTTCACCCGTTTGGGCATTTGATGTCATTGTTGCTAATTTTTCTTTTGCCTCTTTGTTGTCATTTAGTATATTTTTGAACTGCTCTATGCCCGGAAATTTATCTGCTAATTTTTCAAAGAGAGCTATATTTTTTTCTATCGTTTCACTAATTGTTGCTATATCCGTTTCACTATCCATTAAGACATTGTTTACAGCTTCTAGTTTGTCAAATATCTGAGTAGCCTTCACTTCAGAATCCCTAGTCACATCATCAAGCTGTGAAACCATTTTGTGATCTTCAGTAGGTGGAGGTGGTGGCCAAGCCATATTTGGATCAGCTCTATATTCGTCAGCGCTCTTAAGATAGTCTTTATTATCACTATCTTCTGGCTCATCTTGAGTTACTAGCTCTTCAATACTCTCTTCTTCGACTTTTTCTTCTATATTTTCCTCTGTTGAAGTTTCATCATCTCCCAAATCTTGCTCATCTAGACCGCCCGCCATCAATGCATCAAGCTCTTCTTGTGTCATAAGATTCTCCTACCAATTTATTTTTATGCTTTATTATATATAATTTTTTATATAATTCTACTTTAAAAGGAAAAAAGATGATAGTAGATATACATAATCACACGATTTTATGCAATCATGCCACAGGCAGTGTCGAAGATTTTGTGCAAACAGCGATAAAAGAGAAGATAGATGTTTTTGGGTTTGCAGATCATGCTCCTATGAATTTTGATGAAAAATACCGCATGAAGTTTGATGATATGCAAAATTATGAAAATGAAATCCGAAATATCAAGGAAAAATATAGAGACAAAATAGAAATTTTATTAGGATACGAGGTTGATTTTCTGAATGGCTATATAGACCAAAGAGTTTTAAAAGCCGATGTTGACTATCTCATAGGATCCGTGCATTTTTTAGACAAATGGGGGTTTGATAATCCAGAATTTATAGGGGATTATAAAAACAAGGATATGGATAAAGTGTGGCAAGACTATTTCGACACTGTTGCAAAGATGGCAAAGAGCAATCTATTTCAGATAATTGGACATATAGATTTGATAAAAGTATTTAATTTTATGCCAAAAAAAGAGATAAAATTGATTGCCCTCAATGCTATAAAAGAGATAAAAAAAGCAAAAATGGTAGTAGAAGTAAATAGCTCAGGACTTAGAAAACCTATCCACGAGATATACCCATCAAAAGATATAATGGAGCTTCTAAAGGAGTTTGATATACCTATAACATTTAGCTCTGATGCCCATAAAGTAGAGGATATAAACTATAAAAAAGATGAAGTTTCAGACTATGCAAAATCCTTTGGGTATAAAAAATGTGCAGTTTTTAGAAACAAAGAGATAAAAATGGTTAATTTTTAACCACCTAAAAAGTAAATTATATAGATAATTTAGGTAAAATAACTAAAATTAAATTTACAAGGAGTACATATGGGCAAGTTTGTCAATAGTGTGGAAGAGTTTTTTAAGTATTGCGAAGAGAATGAAGTGGAGTTTGTTGATTTTCGTTTCACAGATATCAAAGGTGCTTGGCATCATCTATCTTATACTATGTCAGCGATTGATGAAGATTCATTTAAAAATGGTATCCCATTTGATGGCTCAAGTGTAGATGCTTGGCAGCCGATAAATGAGTCAGACATGCTTTTGATGCCTGAAGCTGAAACTGCCTTTTTAGACCCTTTTACAGCTGATTCTACAATCGTGGTATTTTGTGATGTTTTTGATATTTACAAAGGCGAACTGTATGAAAAATGCCCTAGAAGTATAGCTAAAAAAGCGCTTAAATACCTTAGTGAAACTGGTGTTGGTGATGTAGCATATTTTGGACCAGAAAATGAATTTTTCATATTTGATGATGTAAAAATAAAAGATGAGATTAACTGTGCCTACTATGAAGTTGACTCTGAAGAGGGTGAATGGAACGATAGCAGAACTTATCCTGATGGTTTCAACACAGGTCATAGACCAAGAACAAAAGGTGGATACTTTCCTTGTCAGCCAACAGACTCTATGGTTGACTTAAGAGCCGAAATGGTTCAAGTATTAGAGCAAGTTGGTCTTGAGACATTTGTTGTTCACCATGAAGTTGCACAAGCTCAAGGTGAAATCGGCGTGAAATTTGGTACACTTGTAGAAGCAGCCGATAATGTGCAAATCTACAAATATGTAGTAAAGATGGTAGCTCATCTAAATGGCAAAACTGCAACATTTATGCCAAAACCTCTATATGGTGACAACGGAAATGGTATGCATGTCCACCAATCAATCTGGAAAGATGGAAAAAATACATTCTACAAAGCTGGAGAATATGCAAACTTAAGTGATACAGCAAGATACTATATCGGTGGAGTTTTAAAACATGCTCAAAGTCTTGCAGCTTTTACAAATGCCTCAACTAACTCTTACAAAAGATTGATACCTGGATTTGAAGCTCCTTCAATCCTCACTTACTCTTCTCAAAACAGAAGTGCGAGTTGTCGTATCCCTTATGGTGCAAATGAAAAATCAGTCCGTGCTGAGATGAGATTTCCAGATTCAACTGCTTGTCCGTATCTTGCATTTACTGCCCTTTTACTAGCTGGACTTGATGGCATCAAAAACAAAACTGAGCCAGTTGGTCCTATGGATGAAGATCTGTTTGAATTAAGCCTTGATGAAATCAGAGAAAAGGGAATTGCTCAAATGCCTCATACACTAAGAGAAGCATTAGAGGCACTTTTGAAAGATCAAGATTA
>JALUXQ010000129.1 GCA_027013265.1 Campylobacteraceae bacterium
CAAGCTTATGCAGATGTATGAAGTTATTTTGGTATCATCTGCAGCAGTGGTTGCTGGATACTCTAAATTAAGATTAGATAAAAATCAACTACACAATCGTCAGGCTATAGCAGCTATTGGTCAGCCTCACTTAATCACAACATATAGTAAAAAATTAGAAAAATTTGGAAAGGTTGCTGCTCAGTTACTGCTAACTGCAGATGATTTTGATTCCAGAAAGAGGACTTATCATGCAAAGTGTACTATAAACACTCTACTGCAACATCAGATATTGCCAATCATAAATGAAAATGATGCAACAGCAACAGAGGAGCTAGTTTTTGGTGATAATGATCAACTCTCAGCACGAGTTGCACACCATTTTGATGCCCAGATACTCATACTCTTATCTGATATAGATGGATACTACGATAAAGACCCAAATAAAGACCCAAATGCTATCATGAAAAAAATTGTACACAAGATAGAAGAGAGTGAATTAAGTGTTGAAGATAAGACATCATACGAATTTGCAACAGGCGGAATAGTGACCAAGTTAAAATCTGCTGATTATCTGCTCAAAAGAGGAGTTGACATGTTTATAGCGAGTGGATTTGATTTGAGTGATATCAAGAGTTTTATGCTTTATGGTGTTCACAAGGGTGGTACGCTCTTCACAAGTAAGGAGTAGTTGTGAAAATTGTATTTATGGGTACTCCAGACTATGCTACTGAAATTTTGAAGGAGATTTTAAAGAGCAATATAGAGGTTGCTTTACTTGTAACGCAGATGGATAAGGCAGTTGGTAGAAAACAGATATTGACTCCCCCACATATAAAAAAATGGGTTATAGAAAACGGTCTAGATATAAAAATATCACAGCCCAAAACACTTAGAAATACAGACATTCAAGAGGAGATATTGTCTTGTAAGCCAGATTTTATAATTGTTGCAGCGTATGGTCAGATATTGCCAAAAGAGATATTAGATATCTGCCCTTGCATAAATCTACATGCTTCAATACTCCCAAAATACAGAGGTGCAAGCCCTATACAAACAGCTATACTTAAAGGTGAAGAGTTAACAGGTGTGACAGCGATGCTCATGGAAGAGGGCTTAGACAGTGGTGATATTTTATCTTTAAGATTTGTAAAAGCAAAAGGCAAGAGAGTTGACACACTTTTTGGTGAGATCTCTTTGGCTGCTGCTAAATTAACAATTGAAGTGCTAGAGAATTATGATAGCATAAAGCCAATCAAACAGTTTGACGCAGAGGCAACATACTGTGCAAAGATAAGAAAAAACAATGGTCTTTTTAGCTTTGAGCAGAGTGCTTTGGAGATATACCAAAAATACCTTGCCTATACTCCATGGCCTGGAATCTTTCTGCAGAGTGGATTGAAGATTAAAGAGATTAAGGTAGCTGACGCACATACAACCAACAAAGAGACAGGCATTATTGATAAAATAGAGGAGAATTCAATCGTGGTAACTTGCAAAATAGGGTTGCTAGAGGTGATAAGTGTGCAGGCTCCTTCTAAAAAAGAGATTGGCAGTGTTGAGTATTTGAGAGGAAAAAGGCTGGAAATTGGTTATAAACTGGTTTAGGAGTATCGAATCCACACACATATATCTCGTCAATGAAATCAAAAATGGTGCTATAAAAGAGCCGACACTGATTGGAGCTGACTATCAAACCGGAGGGGTTGGTAGTAGAGGAAACTTATGGGAGAGTAAAATTGGCAATCTTTTTTTCTCATTTTGTGTAGAAGAGAAACACTTACCAAAAGATTTGAAATTAGCATCAATTTCTATATATTTTGCCTATCTCATGAAAGATGTTTTAAGTGCCTATGACTCGAAAACTTGGCTTAAATGGCCAAATGATTTCTATTTGAAAAATAAAAAAATTGGTGGAGTAATTACAACGAAAATTGGTAATAAAATAGTAGGGTCTATGGGTATAAATATAGTAGAAGCACCCCAAGAATTCGGTATTTTGGATATTTTTATTGAACCTAAAAAGCTTGTTAGCGATTTTTTACAGATTTT
>JALUXQ010000130.1 GCA_027013265.1 Campylobacteraceae bacterium
TCAAGATCAAAGAGTGCTCGTGAGCTTACTGCTACGACAAGTTTATTTTCTAGGTCGTATGCCATTAGAGAGTTCCTTCTTTGGAGAGTGAGAGGTAGTTTTGAGTATCCTCTTCTATCATCTCTTTTACCCATTGTGGTTCTAATATAAAAAGATGTGGTATCCAGTATTTTACAAGTGGAAGTATCTCCATCTCATGTGTCACATATACGTTAAACTCCATAGTTTCATCACTGTTTAGAGAATCTATCTTTTGGGTAGGGAGTGGTCTGCGTTTGAAATATTTTGTGGCATATTTATCAGCATAGAGTTTTATCTCAAATGGTTTTACATCCTTTTGAAACCAGATCGAGATAGAGTTGTCTAAGAGGGATTCAAGTTTACTATCAGTTGTAAAGGACTCTTCAGTCATTTTTGGATTGGAGATATTTTTGAGGTAGTATTTTTTGAGTGTCTCTTCTCTTAGTGCTACTAAATACCAAAAACCTTCAAAGTTAACAATCTTAAGCGGTTTTATAGTGGTTGAGTAAGGAGGATGAGTCTCGTTGTCGTAAGTACAGGTAATAACTCTTTTTTCTCGCAAAGCACTCTCTAAGATTTGAATATCTGAAAATTTATCACTGATGTCTTCAATATTGAGTTTAGTATATATGGGATTAAAGTCTTCATTTTTAATTTTAGAGAGAAGTTTCTGAGCTTTGGTGGAGAATTTACCACCAATGCCCTCTGTAATTTTTTCTATGATGTCAAGCACTAACTCATCTTCAAGAGACTTTGTTTTTTCTACTCGAAAGCCATCTTGCATCTTCCACTTTTTATTCTCTTGATAGATTGGAAACGAGACCAAACGCTCATTAAAATCTCTTTGTATCGTTCTATCACTTGTATTAAACTCTTTTGCTAACTCTTTGACAGAGAGTGCTTCTCCATCGTTTAGCTTAGAGAGGATTACAGTAAGTCTTGTGAGTATTTTATCATAGTCGTGTTTGTATGCCATTATTTATGCCTAAATGAGTTATTTGTCAAAGTATATCTTGTTTGACATTAGATTGTCTTGATAGTTTTATGATTAAGATATCTTGTCAAGAGTGATTCTATATTCTTTTTTCCAATTGGATTTTGGGAGTGAACTTTAAAAGTAAAATCTGATGGAATTTTGTATTCCTCATTAATGTCATGTTGTACAATCCATTTTGCAACATCAAATCCACTTTTAGCAATTTTTCCATTGTATATACCTAAATCATGATCAAAAGAGATATATCTTGGTATACCATACTTTTTAAAAATTGCAACAGCCTCTTCAAAACTTCTTACAACACAATCAAAATCCTCTATAGGAGTTCGTAAGTCATCGAGATACATTGAGTAGTTATTTTTCATCTTTTTCAAAATCCAACAAGAGACTTTCGCTAAAAGCTAAAGAGCTTTTTCTATCCTCTAAGAAATCATCTCCACGGTATCTACTGAGATATGAAATTCCTCTGCTATTGTCTCAAAACCCTCTTTTGAGTATTTACAGAGCAGGTAAATTGCAAGCATCTTCTTCTCATAGTGTTTATCTTCTTTGGAGTTTTTAAGTGTGATGGGAGCTATATGAAAAGCTTTTGTGAAATGACTTAGAAGTCTGTTCATAGAGAACTGTTTTCTAAAGTAGAGTTCCATGTTTTCAAAGGTATGGGTAGTGATACATCTCCAAGTGTTGTTATGTTCTTCAGTCTGAAAGCGATAATCATAGTAAAAACAGCCCATTAAAAATGCTCCGCCCATTCATCCCAGAAACCTGGTTCATCATGATGCTTGTTTTTCAGAGCTTCTTCTAATGGGAATATCCAAGACTCTACACCTTTAATTTTAAAAGTACCATCAGGATTATCAAGATGTTCGCATAGAAGCTGATACTTTTCATTTGCCTCATCTATTGGCAAGTCTATATAGAGCTGTCCTCTATATGATTCCCATCCACACTCATCAGCCATTGGTCCACACTCACGAAAA
>JALUXQ010000131.1 GCA_027013265.1 Campylobacteraceae bacterium
AAACTCTCTTTTATACATCTCTTTTCACTGCTTTTACATAGATTTTGCCACTAAGTATATCTGATTCAACAATTTTAACTAAAATTTTCTCAAAAAGTTCTAAATTCTCATCCAATACAAAGAGTCTAGCTCCTTGCAACTCATCATCAAGTTTTGCTATCGTATTTTTACCGACACTCGTTACTATCGCTCTAAAATCATCACCCACATGCAAGTCCGCCCACCTGGCAAATTTTCTATCCATATAGTCCCATGCCACTTTGTCGCTTTCCCTCTCAAGCAAGCTAATTTGTTCACATGTAGCATCTATGTCTTTTAGTAAAAAGTTAAATCTTTTTTTATCATTTTTCATATTTGCTTTTAAAAGTCTATGCAGTAAAAGGTCACTATACCGCCTGATAGGAGATGTAAAATGAGTATAAGAGTTAAACCCCAAACCAAAATGACCTCTGTTTTCTGCTTCATACTTTGCTTTTTTTTGAGATCTTATGATGAGCTTATCTACATCTTCTCTTATGCCTAAAAGTTCAGCTTTTTGCTGTATCTGTCTTATCATTTTGGGGATGTCTGTTGAGAAATCAACATCTATACCCACTAGGGTTAGATTGTCAAGGAGGTTTTGAAGCTTGTCAAAAGATGGGTCTTCGTGAGTTCTAAAAATCCCTCTTTTTATTCTCTTGGAGGCAGCTTTGTTTGCTAAAAGCATACACTCCTCTATGAGTCTATGGGAGGGTGTCTCTTTTTCGACTCTTGTTGAGATTAGATTTTGATTTTCATCTAAAACCATCCTGATTTCGGTTGAATTAAATTCAAATCCATTTTTTAGTCTTAACTCTCTTAATTTTTGTGTTACACTAAAAAGTGGTAGTAGCGATTTTAGTATCACTTTGTCAACTTCATCAGCATTTTTCAAAGCATTTTGTAAAAATATGTCTATCTGGTCGTAGTTGTATCTTTTTTTGGAGTTAATCACAGCATCTATTAACTCCTCTTTCTCTACTTTTAGGGTTTTTTGATTTAGTGTGATTTTGAATACAAAAGAGAGTCTATCGACATTTGGCTTTAAAGAGCAGATATTTTCGCTTAAGCTTCTTGGTAGCATTGGAATTGATTTGTGAGGGAAATATATAGAAAAGCCTCTTTTTTTTGCCTCTTTGTCTATATGTCCCATCTCGTAAACATACTCGCTGACATCAGCGATGGCAACATATAAGATATAGTTTTCTTTGTCAAAATATACCGCATCATCAAAATCTTTTGCATCAATTGGATCAATTGTACAAAAAGGTAAGTGTGTCAAATCTTCTCTGTTGGGATAGAGGGATTTATCGACATATTTTCCATGACTTTTTGCTTCTAGCTCACTCTTTTGTGTAAAATTCTCCTCTTTCTCAAAGAGTGCAAGTGAAATCTTTTCATCTACTTTAGAATCGTCTAAAACACCTAGAACTTCTATTATGTTTGATGTTTTACTATCTATCTTTAAAACGGTGCCAAGTGGGAGCTTTTTTAAGGATTTTTGTGATGCTGTGATGTTGCTGACTAAAGAGGTGCTTATATTTATGCCAACAACTCTGTTGTGTTGAAATTTAGTATAGACTACACTAAAATTATGAGCGCGAAGAAGAGTCATGATAACTTTTGCTTTGGCTCTTGTTTGATTTTTGCTAAAAATTCTCTTAGCGATGACTATATCACCGCTGTTGGCATCCATTAAATTTCTTGATTCGATTAGCAGATCTTTGCTGTTTTTGTCATCAAAAGTATCTAAAAAACCAGTGCCACTTGTGGCAATGTCAATCTTTCCGATTCTGTATTTTGGATTTAATTCATAACTATCATCAGTTTTTTTAAGAGCTTTTAGTCTTATGAGGTTGTTTATAACAGGTTGAAAGTCAAGCGGAATATCTTCCGCTTTTACTCCCTTGCTAAGAGTTAATAAGAAACTTTTCAATCTTCAAAATGCTTTAGTGCGTCTTCAT
>JALUXQ010000132.1 GCA_027013265.1 Campylobacteraceae bacterium
GAGCTCGCTGAATTGACAGGGCGATAGAGTCTTTTCCATTTCCTATATATCCACTTGTTCTTTTTTGGTGTCCCCACTTCACATCTGCTACATCTTTTAATCTTACATTTGGTTTTATGATTAAATTCTCTAGATTTAGCACATTGTCTTTTTCACCATAGATTGTCACAGTATAAAAACTGTTTTTTCCTTTTATGAAGCCCACTGGTATATCTTTGTTTTGAGCCATTATCACTTTTGTGATAGTTTCAAAATCAACACCATATTTTTTAGCTTTAAATGGATCAATTTCTACATTTATTGCACTCTTGTACCCACCAAAAACCTCAACATTTCCTATCGCTTTGTTGCTTAATAGGTGTGGCTTTATAAAGCTATCAGAAATCTTTCGTATCTCATCTAAGTTTATAGAAGAATTTTTCGGACTAAGTGCTATAACATCAACTGGCAAAGTAAAATCACCTGCTGTATAGATCGCTGGATTCAAACCCACTGGTATCTTTGCTTTTGCAATATTTAGTGCATTTGCAACATCAACAGCAGCTGCATTTAAGCTTTTTTTATAACCAAATTCTGCACTTACTATTGACATGTTTGCAACATTTACACTACTTACATCAGTAACCTCTCCTAGCCTTGAAAGTTCCTGCTCGATAGGCTTCGAAACTGTACTCGCCGCCACTTTTGCCGTAGCTCCTGGAACTTTTGTGATGACCACAATCTTAGGTGGATTTGCATCAGGAAAAAGGTTTTTAGGAAGTGTTGTTAAACCCACAATCCCCATGATAAAAAACCCAAATATCAAACTATAGAGCAGATAAGGTCTTTTATAAAAATATTCAAACAACATTATTTATCCTTTATTTTACAGCTCTTACTTTTATTCCGCTAAGAAGTTTAAGTAATATATCTTGTTTTGCAACTACTATAGTTTCATTTGCATTTACACCTTTTACGACCACGCCTTGTTCACCATTTGCTACGATACTAACTTCTTTTGGCATAGCTTTGTCTCCAGTTAAGGTTAAAACATAGCTTTTTCCATTTCTATTCAAGATTGCATCATGAGTAAGTTTATAACCACTACCACTATATATAACAACATCTATATTTATGGTTTGGTTGCTTGCTAAGCTCTCATCTATGTTTGCAAGATATTCTAAAAGACCATTATAAGTTGTGTTTAACGCGCTAATCGGATAGACTTTTTTATTGTAAATTATCGCTTTAGCATTTGTATCAGTTGGCAATCTTACTATCAAATAACTGCTTGATTTTGCACTTATGCTGATAAGGGGTTTGCCCGTCATCGCTATATCTCCCACATTTGCAAGTCTTGTGACTATGCCATCTACTGGTGATTTTATAGTAGCATATGAGAGCATATTGTCGATTGAGGCTCTGTTTGCTCTTAATTCTTGAACTTTAAATTTCAGAGTATCAAGTCCAGATTTTGCTGCTTCGATGCGAGTCACTTCTGCGTCAAACTCTTCTTGAGAAGCACCTTTTACACTAAGAAGTTTTTGGGTTCGCTCGTGTGTATTTTTTAGATTTTTTAGTGCTATTAGTTTTGAACTTAATTGTGATTTTAGAGACCTTATATTTAGGTTTAATGACTCTAATTGTGTTTTCAAATCTTTATCATCAATCCTTACAATCGTCTCACCCTTTTTAACTCTTTCGCCACTTTTTACTATATACTTTACCCTTGCACTTATCCTTGAGCTAATCTTCACATCATCGTTGCTTTTTGTAAGTGCTAGGTAAGGGAGTGTCAATGATATGTTTGAGAGTTTTGGTTTCATGGTTTTCACACTCATACTGTATGCAACTGCCATTGGTGTTTTGGCCTCTTTTTCCTGTTTTAACTTTATCACCTTTTTGCCACCTATTACAGCGGCTGCTATAATTACCAATATAACTATATAACCTAACAACTTTTTCATCTTACTACTCCTTTTAAATCATTTCCATAAATTACTGCAAGTTTTGCTATATCTTGCCATTTTTGAGATACCGTTTCATAATAACTAGATTTTGCACTAAGAAGCTTATCTTCATATACTAGATAATCTTCCTCCGTCATCCTTCCTTCGTCAAATGAAACTTTTGCATACCTTAGTAGATTTTCATTTTTTTGTATATTTGTCTTTTTTAATTTTTTTGACTTCTCTAAGAGAACGAGCTCTTTTTGCAAAGCCTTAACCTCTGCTTTTAACTCTTGTTCGCTCTTTTTTAGTTTTATTTTGTCTTTCATAATCTGTATTTTTTTGATTTGCATATCTACATCTTCGCCCCTATTATATAGTGGCATAGAGACTCCAAGCTGGTAATATCCATATCCTCTATGCACACTGTTGCCTAATCTTGAATCATTTTGTGTATAGTTTTCACTCCACATAACATTAAAGGCAACTTTTGGATAGTATCTCTTTGCATATGTAGCTTGAAAATCACTCATGGATGCATTTATCACTTCTTGCAAAGGTTTTAGTGCAAAGATTTCATCCTCTTTTACATTTGTTATTAGCTCCATTTTTGCTGGATTTTTTATCTCTAATCCAGTTAAGTTTTCTATATTTGAGATAAGTGTTGCTTTTTTGATATCTATATTATTTATATTTATATCAAGTTGATTTAGCTTTTCATCTATCTTGTCAATCGCAATCCCTGGCATCCTTCCAGAATTTACTGAAATTTGCAAATCCTCTTTCGTTTTCAAAAGAGATTTTTGTGTAGCTTTTAGCGAAATAAGCAGGTTGTTCAGGTACTCAAGAGTTGCATTTGAGCCTAAAATCAAAGCTTCATTTTGATAAAAATTCAACTCTTTTTTTAGTCTTGCACTTTTTGCAAGGTATTTTGCTTTTTGGCTTAAATCCCCAAGCTCTTTTACAAACAGAGGAATACTTGCACCGATACCAACTTTCTGAATAGTTTGCGAAAATGGCAATGATTGACCTGCCAATTTCGCAGTAGCATCAGGGTCAAGAGGTATAAGATTTGTTGGACTATTATAGTGTGTATAACTAGCAAACAAATCCACTTTTGGATAGTAGCCTGCGTTTACTCTATCTTGGGCTATTTGAGCCATTTTTGAGCTAATCTCATCTATTTTTGTGGTTGGTTGCTTTTTGATTGCATTAAAAAGCTGCGTTATAGTAGCCGCTTGCAGATTTATAGCTATCAGCAAAAACAAAAGTATATTTCTTATCTTCATCTCTAATCCTTTAACATTTTTTTTACTTTTTTTGATATATAAGCTGAAATCTCATCTATATCACAAGTTGCACAAGTGTCTAGCTTCTCTTCTTCATAAGCTTTTATTCGTATCTTTTTTGTAGTAATCATAAGGTTTAATGAACCTAAAATCATAAAATACAAAACCATAGGAATTGTATCTTTAAAGCAACCTTTTTCCTCGCCTCTTTTTAGAATATCGCTAAAGAGTGCATACATCTTTTTCATGTTATAAAACAATTTTTCAGGCAATGTAGCACCGCTGTCGCTCAACTCTTTCAATAAAAGAGATGGGAGGTGCGGAAATTTACAAGCAAATTTTGCATATGTTTTAATAAAACTATCTAATTCATCTATAGGCTTATGGTAGTTTTTGTTCTCCTTTGTTACGGTATCATATATCTCTTTAAGAACTTGTATTATCACTGCTTCATAAAGCCCTCGTTTACTTTTATAGTAGTAAAAAATCATGGCCTTGTTTAAGTCACACTTTGTTGCTAACTCCTCCATGGAGGTGGCGCTATAACCTTTTTTTGAAAAAAGCTCTATGGCATTTAATAAAATAAGATTTTTAGATACTTGGGCATTTCTTTTTTTTACAACTCTGCTCATATTTTCTCCTTATTAATCAACTATTTAGTTAATTATAATAAAGTTCTACTTAACTTTTTATTAATTATCTAGTTAGTTAATAAATTTGAGGGGAAATTTTAATGGATTTTTATTTGCCAAATACATTTGCTATTTGGTTGATTTGCTTATCACTTAGACTTGATGCATAGCTCTTCATGATAGAACTTGAAGTTTTAAAGTAGTTTAGTCTTGCAACTATCTCTTTCTTTTTTAAGTTTTTGACAATTTTTGACCTTCCAAGCGCCTTTCTTTGGAAGTTTTTTCCATGGCAACCTTGGCATACAGCTATATATGAAGCAAGAAGAGGGATATTTAAAAAGAAAAATACTAATATTGCTATGTTTACAAACCTCATCTAACAACCCTCCTCTACTTCTTCTACTACATTTAAATCATCGATTATACTCAAAATTTTACCAAATTTATCAACCTCTACTCTCTCTTGCATACTATTATTTCTTATAATAACAAAATAGTTGTTATCTGTCATCTCTTTAATATGTAAAAATATTATATTTTGGTTCTTGTAGTGTTTTTTAATGCTATCTTTTACTATTTGTCTGTCTTGATCACTTGCTAGCATGGCTATAGGTAAACTAAAACACAGAATCAATATATGCTTCAGCATCCGCCTGTTGGCTCCATGCCTTTTAGGTATTCACTGATACTTAAGATTTTTCCTTTTTTTGTCACAACAACTTTATCTTTCCCAGATTTTGTCTTTATAATTATAGTGTATCTCAACCCTTTGCTTTTTATAGAAAGAATTTTAATATCTTTACCATTATATTGCTTCGTGATATTTGTTTTCACAATCTCTGGCAATAAACTAAAATCTAGTGCAAAAGCAGAATTTGTAAAAACAAACAGAACTATAAAGCTCAAACACTTAATAAAAAAATTTTTCATGACATCCTCCTATAAAATTTGTACCTGCCAAAAGAAGGATAGAGACTTGGCAGGTACGCATTACAAAATTTTTAAGCTTTTACAAGTCCTACAAATGAATCATAGAACACTGCAGAGCCACCTATCAAATCCTCAAGACAAGAGTTTTTAAGTCCGCTGTCAACTGTTTGAGCTGCATTTGTACAAACTCCACTCTCTCTAGATTTTTCACCTTTGATAACTTTGCCATCAACTACGATGTCTCTAGAGCAATATGCCCAGTGACCAAAACTCCAAGAAGCACATAGAACTCCTGGTCTTAGACCTTCAACTGTTCTGATTTTTGCTACCATAGGTTTTTTACCAGATGGTCCTAAATCCCACATTCCCTCAGGATTATCAGCTGAAACTACTTTTGCCATATCTCCGTTTTTAAATCCCATCTCTAACGCTGTTTGGGAATTTATATCCAAAGTATTTTCTGGCATTACTGCTTGCAACCAGTAGTCAACCGCTTGAGTTCTAGCTTGTCCACCAGTGATTGGTTTATAAGTTATAGATTTTAGTGGATAAGCAGAGCTTCCAACAACCTCTTTTCCTGCATAGTCAAATGCATGGTTGTATTGGCTGATACCACTAAATTTCTTACCTGTATAACTGTGTCTTGTATTTGCTACTTTTTCACAGTAGAAGTTAAACATTTTACCAAATTTATGTAGTATTTTATCGCTATTTTCTACATTTTTGGTATAATTTGTAAAATCTTCACCTCTGACACCACGATTTAATAGGTAAACAGTCTTTTTAAACCAATTTTTACCATTTGCGTCTGTACAAGCTTTTGACCATCTATCAAAATCAAATGTATCTGCACTCATATGTCTTCTTGCTTTTTTAAATATCGCTAGCTCTCTCGCATCTGCATCAGGAAGATCGTCACCATGATGGTCGCCTGCTGCTATATTGGTTGCCATTTTAAGATACCAGTCTTCGATTCTTTTGAAAGGCATACCTTTACCAAAACCATCATCTCCATATCCAGGAAGATTTAGTTTTTCAGCCAATGCAAGCAGCATTGATTCAAAACCTACATGCTGTTTTTCACCAAAGATTGTCGCAGTATCTGTCAAAGGTTCGATTGTTGGTTGTCTTACTTTTGACATTTTTGTAACTGCTACTGGTGTAACATGTGGAGTGCCCCATCTTTCCCAAATAGCAAGATCAGGGAAGATATAATCAGCAAACATGCTAGTTTCACCAACTGCTACATCATTTGCGATATATAATGGAGTCTTCTTAAGGTCAAGGATAGTCTTCATTGACATATGAGCCGCTGGATTTGACAATAGCGGAGTACCCATGATAGTCATCAATATTTTAACACCATATGGATATGCATCATCCATAGATGGTATAGCTTCTTGATAAACATTACCAGTGTGTGGGAACCAAGGTCTTTTTGCAGGATAACCATTTTTTTGGAAATATGAGCTGTGCTCATAGTATGAACCCTCTCTTGTTATCTTGTGTCCAAACGACTTGGTTTTACCAGCAAATGCATCTTTTTTAAGATTAAATGGTCCACCTTTGCTTCCATCTTCATGGTAGTGACCACCACCTTTGATAAGACCACCATTATAGTCTATATTACCAACTAGCATATTCATATAAATTACAGCCATACCGTTAAAGTATCCATTTGTATGTTGTACTGGACCTCTATACATCTCTGCTGCTGCTTGTCTTCCGTACTTAACATACTCTCTGACTACTTCAACGATGTCTTTAACCCTAAGTCCTGCCTCTTTAGCCCACTCTTCCATAGACTTACTCATAGCATACTCTTTGACCATCAAGAGTTCAGATTTAACTTTGATACCATTTAATTCGCCTGAGAAGAATAGATCACCAACAACAGCATTTAGTTTGTCGTTTGTATTTACAGCAACTGGTTGTCCACCTTGAGTAGTTACAAACTGATCACTTGTTCCGATGCCAAGATCACTAGCTCTTAGTTTTTTAGCTGGTCCCTCTTTATCATATGCAACTAGGTGAGTAGCACTTGTCCAACTCTCTTCATTTGCTTTTTTAGCTGCTGCTTTATTTGCATTTACCAAGAACTCTTTGTTGATTTTATCATTTTCAAACATCCATCTAATCATAGCATAGATTAGTGCCGCATCGCCATTTGGTCTTACAGGAACCCACTTCCAAGCTTTTGCTGCACTTTTGGAAAATCTAGGATCAACAACTACTACTTTACAGCCATCATCTACTATAGCATTAGTTGCTAAGTTAGCCATTATTGGTGGTCCAAAGTTTGCTTCAACAAAACCTGTTCCAAAGTATATAACAAATCTTGAGTTTCTAAAGTCTGGTTTCATATGCTCACTTACAATCTTCCACTTACCGCCATCTACATATTGGCTTGTCACTTGTTTATAAGCGATATGGTGTGATTGTTCACAAACAGTTGTGTGCTCCATGAAGTTGTTACTTCCATAAGCTCCCTTGTGCCATCTTTTTGCAAACTCTTTTCTACCATGCTCCATTCTACCTGCAAGCATCAAGAATTGATTGTTTTTTGGTCCAAGATCTGGCTGATCAGGGTCTATCAAGAGATCTAGATGCGCAGCATGCTTTGCTTTAAAATCTGCAAGGCTCATTTTGCCTTTTCCAACATTCATAGCATCGCCTGCCATATCTTTTGCGACTTTTGCATCTGTTAACGCTCTAACTTGACGCATACCCTCAACTATTCTGTTCTCTTCACCAGGGACATCTGCAAAAAGTTTTCCACCTTCAACTACTTCTGTTATAGCTTTGTCAAATGGTATAACTTTCCACTTGCCTTCACCTCTTTTACCAGCTCTTTTCAAAACTTTTACAACACGGTATGGATCATACATAGTTTGGATACCAGCTTGACCTTTAGGGCAAAGACCAGCATCAATCTTAGCACCAACTTGTATATCAGTTGATGTTGGAATTGGGCTATTTAGATTTTGAATTGAGTAAGGGTTACCATCGATTTTAACTGCAACACCGTCTTCAATTTTTACTTTAATTGGGCAGTCTGTATGACACTGTAAACATACAGAGTATATCACATTTTCAGCATCATTTAAAGGATAATCTATCTTTCCTCTCCCAAAGCCTTTGCTACTAATCTTTTCAACAGCACCTAAACCTGCTGCTGATCCGCCAAGTAGAGCTGAAGTTTTAAGAAAACTTCTTCTGCTCATTGGCTTGTTTTCCATTGTTTCATTTTTCATAACTCTTCTCCTGCTGTTTGATATATTGGTAAGACTTTTTTACCTATCATAAATACTGCCATTACAACAGCTACTATAAATAATAATACCTGCCATTCCATAACGGACGGGAAGTATATGAAAGTTAATTTACTATGCACCCAAGCACTTGCAATACCATTTAGTTCTGGGTCTAGCATACCTGGAGTCACGATATTTAGTCTTACTGCTAAGAAACTACCTGCTATCAAAAGTCCAGCTAGTGCGATTGCACCTGGAGATTTTGATTTTGCTGTTAGTAAAAATAGCGGAATCAATACGCCTATTAAAAGGTGAACTATCCAGAATGTGTACCAATATTGACCAAATAGAATTTCTTGCCAAATATGTCCCTCTCCATATGCTGAGTAGAAAGTACCAACATAAACTTCTGCGAGCTCTAAAATTTCATCTAGGATAAGAAGTGCTAAAGTTGTTTTTCCTAAGAAAATCATCATTTTCAAAAACTCTTCTTTAGATTGATTAGGTCTCCATATATAAGCAACGGTTGCAAATAGTGCCCCGCCACTTAAAAATGCACCAGCTAAAAATACTACTGGCAACATTGGTCCATGCCAGTATGGTTTTGCTATAACATTAGCAAAAACTCCACCAACACCTCCGTGGAATGCGAATGCCAAAGGGATACTCCAAATACCAAGTACTACTAAAATTCTCTTAATACTCTTTTGTTTTTCGCCTCTTGTTTGCTCTTTTTTAATAGCAAAGTACAACTCTACACAAAGAGTTACAAAATATGCACTATATAAAACGGCCATCCAGCCCATCATAGAGTGAAGGTTTGGGTTAAGTATGAGGCTAAATGCCCTGAGTGGATGACCAAGGTCAAGCCCAACAGATATCATCGCGCCTACCAAAGTTGCGATTGCAACTAAAAATGCCATTTTTCCTACTTTTTTAACTGCCTCTATATTAAACACATAAGTCATAACAGAAATCATCAGAGCACCAGCTGAAAGACCGATTAGCCAAATATATGCTGAAATCCAAAGTCCCCAAGGAATATATGAACCATAAGCTGTATCAACGTGTCCATTTGCAAATCTATCTAGCATACCTGGAAGTCCCCATGCTCCAAAACCAATTATTAAAATCCAAACAAGGATGTTACCCATTTTTTCTCTTGTCATCTCATCCTCCTACTTAATGTAATACACACTAGGGCGTGTACCAATTTCTTCTTTGAGCCTAAATGCATTTGGCAGAGCAATAAGTTCTGAAACTAAACTATCAGGATCATTTCCATCACCAAAATATGTAGCTCTACCTATACAAGTAACAACACACTCAGGCAACATTCCTTTTTCGATTCTTGGAACACAAAAGTGACATTTTCTTGCATTTCCTATAGGAGATGCATCTTCCTTTCTTTTCCACTCTTTTGCATACTCATATGAAGCTTCTGTTTCATATTTTCCAGCTTTTTCTTTACCTAAGAAAACTTGTGGCGCATCAGCTGTATCGTCTATATATTCCATCCCAAAGTCAAATGTTCTTGCATTGTAAGGACAAGCATTCAAGCAGTATCTGCAACCTATACACTGATCATAATCAACAGCTACGATACCATCTGGTCTTTTCCAAGTAGCTTCAGCAGGACAAACAGGTACACAAGGAGGCTCATCACACTGCATACAAGGACGAGGAAGAGTAATATGTCCGACATTTGGATAACTTCCTATCTCTTGTTGGATTACAGGTCTATAAATAACCCCTGGTGGAAGTTTATTTTCAGCTGCACAAGAGACTGAACATGCATCACAACCGACACATTTTCTTAAATCTATAACCATATTCCAATGTCTTTGCTCAATTGGTTTTTTAAGTGCTCTTTGAATGTCTCTCATCATTCTTAGTATTGCATCTTCACCTGGTTGCTCAGGTGGTAAAACAAAAGGCTTGAAAGGTGTAGATTCATTTAAGTTACTACCCTCCTTTTGAGCTTTGGCTTGGACTGGAGCAAGTACACTAACCACACCACCCACAACTAATCCACCAAAGACGCCTTTAGTAAACTTGTCTAGAAACTCTCTTCTAGACTCATCTGTTTCTAAAGTTAGATTTTCGCTAACTCTTGAAAGCTCTTCTTTGCTCATGGCAACTCCTTTAAAGCTGTTTTTTAAAATATATGTATATAATTCACATATAATTTATACCCTTATAGGCGCAAATAGTGTGCCAATTTTTTAAAAGCCCTAGATATAGGGCTTTTAAAAAATTGGCAAAGGAAAATAACATGAAAAATGATAAAAAACTTTCCATCGGTGGTAAAATTTTTACCAGTTTATTTCTGATTTTAATGATTTTTTCAAGTTTACATGCAAAAACTATCACTTTCTCTTTTACAAGTACAACCTTAAAGGAGGATCTAAAAATATATCTGCAATGGCAAAAATACCTAAATGATAATTCAAAATTTAAGATCAATATAAAATTTGCAAGAACTTATGCAGAAGTTATTTCAAACATAAATGATGCAAAGTCAGATATAGCATATGTTTGCAGTTCAACATATACGCTACTCAGCGACAAAAAAAGTGCGAGATTATTGGCGATTCCAATCATCAAAGGAGATGACCAGTACTACTCAGATATAATAGCATTAAAAAACACAAAGTATAAAAGTTTACTAGATTTTAAGGATAAGATTTTTGCCTTTACGGACCCAGATTCAACATCAGGCTCAATTGCACCCACATATAAAATACTAAAAAATGGATATGAAATTTCAAATTTCTTTCAACGTCTTATATACACATACGACCATGGTGAATCTATAAAAGCAGTTATTGATGGATTTGTAGATGGTGCAAGCATTGACAGCTTGGTATTTACCCAATATATAAAAAAACATCCTGAAGACACCAAAAAACTAAGAGTTGTTGAAAAACTAGGACCCTATACAATCTCTCCTATAGTTGCGAGATCAAATTTAAGTCAAAAAGAGTTTTTAACTATGCAAAAACTTTTTTTAAATATGGATAAAACCAAAATAGGCAAAGAGATACTAAAACGATTAAGTATAGACAAATTTGAAAAACCAAAAAATCAAACATACGACAAAATATATGTTATGTTAAAGCTTCTCAAAGAGAGTAAATGAGAAGATTAATTCTAAAACTTCATGCCTTGTCTGTCTATACAAAACTTGCATTTTTAGTTTTTGTCATCATCTCGTTTTTTACAAGTGTAGTTATTGTATTGGCAATAGATACATCAAAAAAACAGACAAATGAGATAGTAAACGAGATGATAGAGAGCAACATGCAATCAAACAGAGACTTTTTAGCAGGTGCAATTTTGGCAAATGATAATTGGGCACTTTTTAAATTTTTAAAATCATTTTCAAAAAATAGCTCCATAAAAGAAGCGGGTATC
>JALUXQ010000133.1 GCA_027013265.1 Campylobacteraceae bacterium
TTATCAAAAAAGAAAATGAAAACAGCTATGCTCTTTCCTTTCAAGTTGAGGATCAGCAGTCGCAATTAAACTATTCACTAAGAGAAGGAATACAACACTTCAATAAGATGCATATACTACGTTTCATCTCCTTTTTACAAACATTTCTTCCTCAAATAGCCCTACTCCTTCAAAAAGAGAAGATTCTTCTCTCACAAGAGATTTTAGAAGAGTTTCTACTGCGAACAGCAACTATTATTGCAAATCTTGGTGTAGAGCTTATCTTACCAAAAGAGCTCAAAAATCTTCTTAAACCAAAACTCTCTCTCAAAGTTACCAAAGGCTCAAAAACTTTACAGTCATTTTTTACTCTTGATGGAATGCTTGAATATGACTGGCAGATAGCACTTGGTGATACATTTGTAAGTGTTGCTGAGTTTGAAAAGCTTTTAGCAAATGCAGGTGAACTTATAGCCTTTAAAGATAATTTTATAGTGATAAGTGCAGAAGAAGCAAAAGCTCTCTTTGCTCAAATCAATCGTAAAACAAAACTCAATAAGTTTGATATTCTCCAAGCGAAACTAAGCGGTGAAGCAGAGTTTGATATAGATTTAGAAAACTTTTTTGAGCAGATACTGAGTGTAAGGAGTATTACACCACCCAAATCACTTCAAGCAAATCTTAGAGAGTATCAACAAAGAGGTTTTGAGTGGAATATCAATAATCTTTTAAATGGCTTTGGGACAATCCTAGCAGATGATATGGGACTGGGTAAAACTATCCAAGCGATTACCACCCTACTCTACCTCAAAGAGAATGGATACATTAAAAAACGCATTGTTGTTGTAGTTCCAACATCACTCCTTAGTAACTGGGAGAAAGAGATAGAGAAGTTTGCACCTACACTATCCTACTTCTCATACTACGGCACAGATCGTACACTACAAGAGAGTGATATTTTACTGACAAGCTATGATATAGCAAGAAGAGACAGTGATATACTCAAAAAAGTAGGCATTGATTGTCTCATTATAGATGAAGCACAAAAAATTAAAAACAGTGACACTACCATTGCAAAAACACTCAAATCCTTTAAAGCAAAATATAAAATAGCGCTCAGTGGTACTCCGGTAGAAAACAATCTAAGTGAGTTGTGGAGTCTTTTTGATTTTACTCTTCCAAAATATTTAAAATCTCTCAAGGAGTTTACCAAAAACTATGCCCAAGATATTGAAATCAATAAAGACAAGGCAAAGATAAAAAAACTCAAACAGATTACTGCCCCATTTATGTTACGACGACTCAAAACTGACAAGAGCATTATTAATGACCTTCCAGATAAAATTGTTATTGATGAGTATGCAACTATGACAAAAGAGCAGGCAAGCCTTTATAAAAGTGTTGTCAATGAAAGCATGCAACGATTAGAGGAAGGTGAGGCTAAGGGTCTTATCTTTAAACTCATTATTTCACTCAAACAGATTTGTAACCATCCTAGAAACTTTGATAAGAAGAGTCCTCTGAAGAAAGAGCTTTCAGGCAAAAGTGAACTCCTTCTTACCCTACTTGATACAATAGTACAAAAAGATGAAAAAGTTTTAATTTTTACACAGTATGTAGAGATGGGAAATATCTTAGCAAAGCTCATTGAAGAAGAACTCTATACTGAGCCACTCTATCTCAAAGGTGATATGAGTAAAAAGCAAAGAGAAGAGACAGTAGAGAAATTTCAAAATGATAAAAGATATAAAGTCTTTATCCTCTCTTTAAAAGCGGGAGGAACTGGTCTTAACCTTACAGCTGCCAATCATGTCATCCATTATGATTTATGGTTTAATCCAGCAGTTGAAAACCAAGCAACAGATAGAGCCTATAGAATAGGCCAAACAAAAAAAGTAACTGTCCATAGATTTATTACCAAAAATAGTTTTGAGGAAAAAATTGATAAAATGATACAAGC
>JALUXQ010000134.1 GCA_027013265.1 Campylobacteraceae bacterium
TTTGGATATATTTTGGAAGCTCCCAAGATGATAGTGATAGATAGAAAAGATAGAAGATCTCTAGTTAAAATGTTTAAACAGGCAAAAGAGAGAATCGACGAGGGCAGAGTCATAGCCATATTTCCAGAGGGAACTAGAGGAAGGGGCAAAAAACTTTTAAAGTTCCAAAGTGGAGCAAAATTTTTGGCTCAAAAGTTGGATTTACTTGTTCAGCCAGTAGTCGTAGCCAATACAAAATATATACTAGATTCACAGAATTTCAAAGCACACAGTGGAGAAGTGATAGTAAAATATCTTGATTTAGTAGATCCAAAAAGCGATGAAAATTGGTATGAAAATATAAGAAAAAATATGCAAAATACTTTAGACGAACTGAACCATGAGATAAGCAACAAATAAAAACAGTAAAATTCTAGGCGACAGCCTTAGCTTTAGTCGCGAGGAATCTGCCCATAAAGTTTTACGAGGCGGATAAAAAATAAAAATGCTCTTTGTGGGCAGAGGGGACAATAATATGAAAAGATTCTTGGGAAAGAAAAAAATTCTTCGTATATATATAGACAATCAAGATAAATTTGAAGGCAAGCCACTATGGGAAGAGTTATTAAAAAAAGTGAAAGAGTTAGGACTTGCTGGAGGAACCGTCTTTAAAGGTGTTGCAGGGATAGGAGCACATAGTGAGCTAAGAAGTTTTAATGTCTTTACTATATCTCAAGAACTTCCTATAATCATCGAGATAATTGATTCTGAAGAGAAGATAAATGAATTTATAGACAAAACAGACTTCATGATTGATGAAGGTATCACAACTATGTCTGATACTCAAGTTATAAAATATAAGCACAAATAGGTTTATATATGAATTTTTCTCTTTTAATATATATAGGTGCTGGTGGTTTTTTAGGTGCTATATCTAGATTTTTGATAACAAATCTTGTGCAAAGAC
Organism: Campylobacteraceae bacterium; assembly: GCA_027013265.1. GTDB lineage: Bacteria > Campylobacterota > Campylobacteria > Campylobacterales > Sulfurospirillaceae > JAADIZ01. Next base: position 947 of record JALUXQ010000134.1, read on the forward strand.
AATTTACAATACTTTTTCCAATAGGCACATTAAGTGTAAATGTATTGGGTAGTTTTATTATTGGATTTATGGCTATGTTTTTTCAAAATATGATAGAGCCTCAGTATAAAGCTTTTGTGATGACTGGTTTTTTAGGAGCTTTAACCACTTTTTCAACCTTTTCTTTGGAAAATGTAAATATGCTCCAAGATGGTGACTATGGAAGAGTTGCCTTAAATATAACGCTAAATGTTACACTTACTCTACTTGCAACAGTCTTTGCAATAATATTATTTAAGAAATTTTATACTTGATAACAATCAACTAAACTTTTATAAATAAAATCACTTAATGTTCTTGAACTTTTTTCTAATTTATGCTAAAATGTCGAAAAAATTTTAAGGAGAAATTATGGCTAAACATCAATTTCAAACAGAGGTTACTCAGCTTTTGGATCTTATGATTCACTCTTTGTACTCAAACAAAGAGATATTTTTAAGAGAACTCATATCCAATGCATCAGATGCTATGGACAAGCTAAACTTTCTAACGCTGACTGATGATAACTACAAGGCTCTTAAGTATGAGCCAAAGATAAAAATCAAACTCGATAAAAAGAAAAAAACTCTAACAATCACAGACAGTGGAATCGGTATGAACGAAGTTGATTTAATCGAAAATCTAGGAACTATCGCAAAAAGCGGTACAAAATCGTTTTTGAACCAATTAAGTGGCGATAAGAAAAAAGACTCTCAGCTCATCGGTCAATTTGGTGTTGGTTTTTACAGTGCCTTTATGGTTGCAAACAAGATAGAGGTTTTAAGTAAAAAGGCAAATGAAGAGCAAGCTTGGAAATGGGTTAGTGAGGCAACAGGCGAATACGAAATAAAAAAGGCAAAAAAAGCTGATTTTGGAACAAAGATAACCCTGCATATAAAAGATGATGAGAGTGAATTTTTAGAATTTTATCGAATAGAGGGTATAGTTAAAAAATACTCCAACCATATCCCTTTT
>JALUXQ010000135.1 GCA_027013265.1 Campylobacteraceae bacterium
TATCAACTCTCTTTTTGCTCTAGTAAACGCAACATACCCTAGCCTTCTCTCCTCTTCAATATCACTACCATCACCAATCAGCGGGAAAAATCCCTCCTCTAATCCCATAACAAAAAGATACTCAAACTCAAGCCCTTTGCTCGCGTGTACACTCATGATAGAGATATGCTCATTGTCTATCTGATCTTGGTCACTTTGAAGAGCTAAATCATTTAGAAAATCATCTACACCCATATCAGGGTTTTGCTTCACAAAATCTCTATATAGCCCATAAAATTCATCTATATTTGATACTCTATCAAGCGCATCAGGAAGTGCGGAGTAGTACTCTCTTATCCCAAATAACTCCTCTAATTCAAAAATAAAATCATACGAGCTACTATCACTCTTTTCTTTTAATTTTAGTATGTTTTCCATAAACTCATTTAAAGCTATAAAACTTTTTTTGCTTGTTATGCTTTTTACTTCATCATTATGCACAGTTATATACTCATATAGCGACATTTTGCTATCATATGCAGCTTTTTGAAGTTTATCTATGGTAACTTTTCCAAGTCCTCTTTTTGGCTTATTTATTACTCTTTTCATTGAAAAATCATCATGAACATTAGCGACTATACGCAGATAACTGATGAGATCTTTTATCTCGGCTCTCTCATAAAACTTTACGCCACCTACCATGTTATAAGATATCTTCTCTTTGTTCAATCCCTCTTCTAAAGAGCGGCTAAGTGCATTTATCCTATATAAAACGGCTATACTTCTTGGGTCAACTCCACTATCTATCAGTTTTCTGATTTTTCGCGCTATTGATTTACTCTCTTGGTTTTCATCGTGTGACTCTAGCAACTCTATCTCTTTTCCATCTCCAAAATGGCTTGTTAGATTTTTACCGATTCTTTCTCTGTTGTGTTCTATCAAATTGTTTGCAGCTTTTAGGATTTGGTTTGTTGACCTATAGTTTATCTCTAATTTTGTAGTTTTTACTTCATCAAAAGAGTTATGAAACTCTAGTATATTTTTTATATTTGCACCTCGCCAACCATATATACTCTGATCATCATCTCCCACTACACAAAGATTTTCATGAACGGTACACAACTTCCTTAAAAGTCTATATTGAAGCTCGTTAGTATCTTGGTATTCATCTACCATTATATACTTATATCTATCGCTGATTTGCTTACAAAGTTCATCATCTTGATCTAAGATTTTATATGCAAGTACAAGCAAGTCATCAAAATCTACTAAATTATTGCTCAATATATAGTTTTCATACTGCTCGTAAAGTTTTGCTATCGTTTTATAATTTTTTCTCTCGGCTTTCTCAAAAACCTCTTTAGGGGAGATAAGAGAATTTTTATACCTCGAAATCTCGCTTGCCACTAAAGATATGGGCAAATCCAAGCCAAAACTCTTTATGATTCTTTTCTTATCATCTGTGTCAATCACCACAAAATTATTGTCTCTGCCAAGTTTGCTGATATTGAATTTTAGAAAAATGAGTCCAAATTTATGAAAAGTACAAAGTGTTGGGGGATATTTCACTCCCTCTATCAATGATAGTGCTCTCTCTCGCATCTCACTTGCAGCCTTATTTGTAAAAGTAAGTGTCAATATGCTAGATGGGTCAATTCCAAGTGAAATTAAGTATGCAACTCTTGTCGTAATCGTCTTTGTTTTTCCGCTTCCTGCACCTGCTAATATAAGAAGTGGTCCATCTATGTGACGAGCAGCATCTCTTTGGGCAACATTTAGTTCACCTAATATTTTATCCATTTTTAAACTTTCATATTCTATTTTATTATATATTATATCAAAAAAATGTTTAATTCTACAAACCACTATTGTATATATTATCATTTTTTGTTATAATATACAGAAAAATAGTAATATTTAGTTGCTATAAGGAGATTTAATGCTAAAAGATTTTACAAAACTAGAGACATTTTTAACAGTAGTCAAGGAGAAAAGTTTTTCAAGAGCCTCGAAAAAACTAGGAATTAGCCAACCCGCTGTTACGCAACAGATAAAGCTTCTAGAAGATTACATAGATGGAAAAATTGTAGATAGAAAAAAAAATGGCATAAAATTAACAAAATTAGGTGGAGAGTTGCATAAAATCGCAATAAAACTAGATAGATGTATAAATAATTCTGAAAAAGAGATGGTTAAGCTTCTGAATAAAGATATAGTCTTTATCTTAGGAGCCTCATTGATGATAGGAAACTACATAATTCCTGGTATCTTAAATAAAATCCAAAGAGAAATAGATAATGAAATAATGCTTAAAATAGATGCATCAAGCAAGGTTGTTGAAGAACTATTAGAGAAAAAAGTTGATTTTGCTATTTTGGAATCCCCAGTTTTTAATGATGAATTAATCTATCGAGAGTGGCTAGACGATGAACTATTTTTAGTGAGTAAATCTCCACTCCCAAAATTTGTAAAAAAAGAGGATTTATATGATTTTCATTGGATATGTAGAGAAGAGACATCTCATACAAGAAAAATAGTGCAAGAGGCTTTCGACACTATGGGTATTGACTGCAAATCTTTTGATTTGAGAAGTGTGGTTACAAGCTCAACAGCAGTAAAACAGATGATTTTAAAAACTCCCGAGTTAGACACTCCAACAGTTTCTGTCATATCAAGACACATTATAAAAGATGAGATAGATAATGGTCAGTTATATTGTGCCAAAATTAAGGGCTATAAAATGTCAAGAACTCTATATATAGCATATCTAAAAGAGAGAAAGCATGATGCCATGATAGACAATATCACCACATACCTTATGAGCATAAAAAGGGTATAAAGTATCTATTTTTTTAAAAATTTTTGATTTTCTGGGTTAGAGAGTAGAGCTTCCATGGACTTTTTAACCCCATTTTTTTGTTTTTTCAACTCTTTTCTATTTAACGATATAGATAAATTTATAAATATAGGTGTGTCTTCAACAATAATTTGTAAGATTGATGATATAGGGGCTGACACTAAAGAACCAAAGTTATCAGCACCGAAACCAGCTTCAAAACTTATCATATCATCATAAACCGAAACACTCTCAAATGTATAACCAGCCAAAACAAACATCGTAATAGGCTTAAATGAATCCCCAATCTCAACAGGAAGAGCAGGATCAAAATTTACCTCAGATATGTTAGTAAGTATAGAAAAATTGATACCATTTTCTAATAAAAAATCCAATATATCTCTTATATGCTCAATCATCATATCACAAAATTTATCATCACTTAATGTCGTCTGCAACATCAATATTTCCTTTTTAAAAACTAATTATAAATTATAACAAAATTTATATCATCCACCAATCAATTTCTCTAAAACTGCCATTCTGACTGCAACACCATTTTTTACCTGTTCCAAGACTTTACACCTTGGATCTTCCATCATGATATCGTCTATATCTACATTTCTATGGACTGGACCTGGATGAAGTAGAAGTATATCTCTATCCCCCATTAAATCAAGTGTGATGCAAAAATCTTCTGCATAGTCTTTTAAAGAGGCATATATCTGATTTGCGTGTCTCTCTGTTTGAGTTCTCAAACTCATCACAATGTCAACTTCATCTATGACCTCTTTTATACTGTTTATTGCTCTCAAATCTGTTTTTGGTAAAAAGTGAGGGGGTGCTACAAGAACGACCTCTAACCCAGCTCGTGAGAGTAACTCTATATTGCTATTTGCAACTCTTGAATTTTTAATATCTCCTACAATAGCTATCTTTTTTCCTTTTACATCTCCGTTAAAATGATCTTTTATTGTAAAAAGGTCTAAAAGTGCTTGAGTAGGATGAGCATGAGAGCCGTCTCCTCCATTTATCAAAGGACATTTTACATGTTTTGAGAGTATATGTGGTACACCAGCTCTTTTGTGTCTTACCACTATGGCATCAGGTCCCATAGCATCTAAATTTGCGGCAGTATCAAGCAGTGTTTCGCCTTTGCTAGATGAGCTGTGAGAGACATCGAGACTAACAACATTTGCACCCAATCTTTTGGCTGCAATTTCAAAACTACTTCTTGTTCTAGTAGAATTTTCAAAAAAGATAGTGATAATCATGCGCCCTCTAAGTATATCTCTTTGCTTGCCATCTAAAAATATACTAGCCCTATTGTATAGTTTATCTATCTCGTCAAGAGAAAAATCTCTAGTATTTATAAGGTGTTTCAACTTAAAAACCCTTTCTCATCTCATTTTGTACATGTTAACAAATTTTAGATACAATAACACTAAAAAAGGAGTAATGAAATGAAAAAACCTTTAATTTTACTTTGTTCTATTGTACTAAGTGCCTCTTTGTTTGGAGAAACCATATCTTTTAGCGACAGTGTTCGTGTCATAAAAAGCTCACCAGAGTATAGAACAGTTACTACAAGAACACCATATCAAGAGTGTTGGGATGAACAAGTTCCGGTAAGCTCTGGTGGAGGGAGCGATAATATTGGAGCCCTAATAGGTGGAGTTGCTGGTGGTATATTAGGTCATCAAGTAGGTGGAGGGAGCGGTAAAACTGCAGCAACTGTCGGAGGTGCAATAATCGGAACCTTAGTTGGAAAAAATTTATCTCAAAACCAAAACTCTGGCACAACCTATAAAAGCCAAAGAAAATGTGTTACAAAATATGATGAAAGAGCAAGTGAGAAATTTGTAGGGTATAAAAATATAGCAAATTATAAAGGTCGAACGATAATAAAATACAGCAACAGACCTCTTAGAGAGATTAGACTAAGCATCACTGCGACTTATTAGCTTTTGCACTAACTCTTTTAAGTTATATTGCAAAATAAAAACCTTGTCAAATCTATCTTGGTAGTATGGCAGGGTTGTTTTTTTAAAATCTTCCTCATTTTCTCTAATATTTATACACCACTCAAACTCGATTCCTTTTGTTTCTAAAAGACACAAGTTCAACAAAGTATCATTTATGCAACCTAGTTTTGAATGAGCTACTAAAAGAATTTTAGCATCAAAAAATTTCGCCAAATCATACATATAGAACTCTTTTTCTATCGGCACCATTATCCCACCAGCACCCTCTATCAAAACTATATCACTGATAAGTGCTATCTTTTCGTATGATTTTTTCAATATATCCATATCTATATTTTTATACTGTTTTGCAACATACGGAGCAGCAGGGAGAGGGTATTGAAAAGGGACTATATCATCAAGAGTGAAATTTTTAAAACTTGGATTTGATTTTTGTGCAGCTTCAAACAAAAGTTTTCCATCAACTGGAAAATCCTTCACTCCAGTTTCAAATGGCTTAAAAACACCGACTTTCAAACCTAATCCCTGAAGCTCATCTATCATCATCAAAGTAGCATATGTTTTGCCGATATCAGTATTTGTAGCTGTTATAAAAATAGGTTTTGCATCCATACAGTATATCTTTTACTCTTTTGAGATTCTTTAAGATACGATGCTAATATTTTTTGTATTTTTAGACATGCTACTGCCCCAATCCTATCGCACATCTAGCGCTATGAAATTCTCTATAGAAATCAGGATTTATAAATACTCCATTATCCAAAGTCCATCCAGCTTTTTTATTGATTATAACTGCTTGATTTCCTTTAAGCCTCTCTCTGTTTTCACATAATATAGTTGCTCCACTATTAAATTTCTGTGCTATCATCCCCATTCTTTGTGTTGTTATATAGTAGTGAAAAAGTATAAATCCCAAGAGTATCAATCCAACCAAAATCATGCCCCTTTTGAAAGCAACTTTTGGCATAAAACTCCTAGTTGTAACTATCGCTGTGATAACCAAAAAAAATATAGCTATAACAATATATCCAATCTCTAATTCAAAAAATCCTTTCATGCTAATCTCCATTTATATAGTCCAATATTCTAGCATTAAACATCTTTAAAAAAACCAAAACAGTTTCAAAATATTTGATATACCTATAAGTCTTAGAGGTACCCTTAAGATAGTTTGTGTCATAATTCCTTATACTATGCATGGTGGAGTAATAATTTATGAGGTTCATATGAAAAATTATGAAATTAAACTCTTTAAAGATTTAAACGATACACTCAAAGATGAGATAAACAGATATGCAAAACTCGTCTCATTTAGAAAGAGGGAGTATGTTTTTGACAGCGATGATGCTACCAAGCACTTTTATATATTTCTAAGTGGGCGAGTTAAAATATATCAGATTAATCTTGAAAACTCAAAAGAGCAGACTATCTTTATCCTCGGTGTTGGTGATATGTTTGACACCATACCTCTACTTGATGGAAAGAGCCATGAGATAGTAGCCGATATATTAGAAGATGGTGAAGCACTTAGATTGCCCATAAACAAAGTAAGAGAGTGGATAGATACAAATCCAGCTTTTAATCGCATCTTTTTTCCATATTTAGCAGCTCAGATGAGAAAGATAGAGGAGCTTAGCTGTGAGCTCTCCTTGTATGATACTTCAGATAGACTAATTCATCTCATACTCAATAATCTATCCACCAAAAGAGGGGACAGAAAAACTTTATTACAAAATCTCTCAAGAAGTGAAATTGCAAATCTTATAGGAACAGTTAGACATGTAGTTGATAGGCATATAAATGAGTTGAAAAATATAGGTGCCATTGAGGTCAAAAGAAAAAATATAATAGTAAAAGATATACAAAAACTACTCAAAAAACTCAAAAATTCTTCGCAAATGCTACTAAAGTAGCATATTTTTTTCTCCCAACTTGTTAAAATTTCATCAAGTTTAGTCAGTAAGACTAAAGAATTTTATACAAGGAGTTTACAATGTTACTAACAAGATTTGAACCATTCAGAGAACTAAGAGAGCTTCGAAGAGGATTTGACTATCTAAATAGTGTCATGGAGGGGATTGAGGAGCAAGGAAATGAGCAAGGAATCTCATCATTTACTCCAACTGTAAATAGCAGAGAGGCAAAAGATGCTTATTTTGTAGAAGTCGATTTACCAGGTGTAAAAAAAGAGGATATCGTAATCGATGTAAAAGACAATATTTTAAGCATCGAAGGAGAGAGAAAAATTCAAAGTGAAACCAAAGAGAATGACTACTATAAAGTAGAGAGCAGATATGGTAAATTTATCAGAAGCTTCACTCTTCCGAAAGATATAGATGCAGATAAAATCTCAGCAAGCAATAAAAATGGTGTTCTTGAAGTGAAGATTCCAAAACAAGAGAAGATAGAGAGCAAACCTAAAAAGATAGAGATTAAGTAAGGAGGAAATCATGGATTTAGTAAAAAGTACAAAAAAAATCGGAACAAATATAGAAAAAAGTTTGGAAAATGGTCTTGAAAAGACTAAAGAGGTCTTTACAAATGTGGCTGCCCACTTGCCATTTGCAAACTTAGCTAGAAAAAATAGTGACACTTTTTGTGTGGAAGTTGATTTGCCAGGTGTAGAGAAAAAAGATATAGATATCAAGATAGAAGACAACCTTCTAAGAGTAAGTGGCACAAGAAAGATGAAAAAAGAGGTCAAAGAGGAAGATTATTATATGATAGGAAGCTATTTTGGCGAAATTTCACGAGTATTTGCACTGCCAGAAGATATAGACAAAGACAAAGTAGATGCAAAATTTGAAGATGGCAGACTATACATAACACTAGAAAAAGTAGAATCCAAAAAAGCTAAAAGTATAGCAATAAAATAGAGGCTCTATTTGATAGAGCCTCATAGGAGGTCGAAGATGAAAAACATACAGTATTTGATAGTTTTTTTATTGGTAGTGGTGATTGGTTTACAAGGATATTATATATATGATACCAAAACAAACAGTCCGATAGCTAGTCAAAAAATCTTGCCAATTAAACAGTTAAATCGCCCACTCATAAAAGATGATGATTTGGATAAAATCTTTGCAGGAAATCCGTTTGAGCAGATGCAAAAGATGGAACAAAACATGCAAAAGGTATTTAACTCTATGAATTCTCAGTTTGCAGCTATGCCAGAGTTTGAGAAGTTTTTTAAAAACGATATGAGTATATCTCCCGCACTAAATATGAAGAGTTATAAAGATAGGTATGAGCTAAGTGTAAGTATCCCTGGTAGTGAAAAAAACGATATAAAGATAGATTCTAAAGATGGTGTTTTAACTATCGAGGCAAAAACTAAAAATATCAAAGATGAAAATAGTTCAAACTTTATAAAAAAAGAGATGTATGAGGGCACATTTGTCAGAAGTTTAAGTTTGCCAAATGATGCAGATGCCGCAAATATGAAAACAGACTACAAAGATGGAATCCTTACAATAATTATACCTAAAGTGTCTGATAACAATAAATAATCTATATCAATAGACTCGGCCCTTAAAATGCTTTATCCATTAACCCATCAGGTTAAGGATAGATAGAATAGGACAAAAATCATAAATTGGAGTGAGATTGACCCTCAACTTTGCATATTTTTTCAAGATATTATGATAAAATATGCAAAGCACCCAAATGTAGAACAGATTGCCAAGTCTCTGTTTTTTTAAAAGTTGGTGTATTTGGTTGATGGAGTAATAACAATGGCTAAGATTGATAAAGATATAGAGTTTGATTTTGATGAAAAATTAGAGTTAGAGGAGCCAAAACTTTACAGAGTTATGCTCTTAAATGATGATTATACGAGTATGGATTTTGTGATTATGGTACTGATGGAAGTTTTTCACCAAAGTAGTGAAAAGGCAACGGCAATTATGTATAAGATTCATGAAGAGGGCTCAGGGCTGTGCGGAGTCTATACTTATGAGATAGCTGAAACAAAGATAGCGCAAGTTCACTCTCTTGCCAAAGAGCATCAATTTCCGCTTCGTGCTACGATGGAAGAGGAGTAGATATGGTAAGTCAAGAGTTAAATACGCTTTTTAGTGATGCCATAAGTTTTGTAAAAAAGCATAAGTACGAATACATAACTATAGAACATATATTTTTTGCTATGCTTAAAAATGACTCTATAAAAGAGGTGCTTGAAAAGTGCCATGTAAATATAGATGAAATCTCAAATGACTTAAGAAAGTATTTTGTACAACATTCACCAACAGTTTTAGACAAAACACAATACGAGCCGATAGAGAGCGTATCCTTAGGGAGAGTTGTGGAAAACATGATGCTACACTCAAAATCAGCTGGTAAAGTGGAGGCAAATGTCTTTGATTTGTTGGTCTCCATATTTCAAGAGGAGCACTCTTACAGTGCTTGGTTATTGCAACAACAAGGTGTGTCAAGATTGGAGATATTAGAAGTTATAACCAACTTGACTACGCCTGAGCAGAAAAAAAATGATAACAAAGAGAGTGCTCTTAAAAAATACTGCATAAATCTCGTAGATTTAGCCAAAGAGGGTGATTTAGACCCTCTAATCGGAAGAGAGCAAGAGTGTGAAAGAGTAGTGCAAGTACTTTGCAGAAGAAAGAAAAACAACCCTCTCTTAGTAGGCGAGCCAGGAGTTGGAAAGACTGCTGTTGTCGAAGGTATAGCTCAAATGATAGCTGATGACAATATCCCCAAGATATTGAAAAATTCTTCTTTGTTTGCTTTAGATATGGGCTCATTACTATCAGGTACAAAATACAGAGGTGATTTTGAAAAGAGGTTAAAAGATATACTATCAGAGTTAGGAGATTTAGAAAATTCTATACTTTTTATTGATGAGATTCACACAGTAGTGGGAGCAGGAGCTACAAGCGGTGGCTCTATGGATTTATCAAACCTACTTAAGCCATCTTTGGCATCAGGGAAACTAAGGTGTATTGGAGCTACTACTTATGGAGAATTTAGAAACTTTTTTGATAAAGATAGAGCCCTTAGCCGAAGATTTTCCAAGGTGGATATAGATGAGCCAAGTCTTGAAGATAGCTATAAGATTCTCTTAGGACTTAAGAAAAGTTATGAGGAGCACCACAAAGTAAAATATCCAAATTCTGTATTGAAATCTTCTGTAGAGTTGGCAAAAAAGTATATAAATGATAGATTTTTACCCGATTCTGCTATTGATTTGATAGATGAAGTTGGTGCTTCTTTTCACCTACTAAAAAGGAAGAGAAAGAGTGTTGGCATAGTTGATGTTGAAAATATCTTAGAAAAGATTGCCCATATTCCAAATCGACATATAAATGCAGACGAGAGTGAGACTATACAATCCTTGGAGAAAAACCTCAAATCAAAAGTTTTTGGACAAGATGATGCCATACATGCACTAGTTCGTGCTATCAAGAGATCTCGTGCAGGACTTGGAAATGCAGAAGCTCCGATAGGTGCATTTCTGTTTGCAGGTCCAACTGGAGTTGGAAAAACAGAGGTGGCAAAACAGCTCTCGTTTGAGCTTGGAGTAAATTTTGAACGATATGATATGAGTGAGTATATGGAAAAACACACTATATCACGCCTGATAGGAGCACCTCCTGGATATGTCGGCTTTGAAGATGGCGGACAACTTACAGAGGCTATAAAAAAACATCCATACTCTGTGCTACTTTTAGATGAGATAGAGAAGGCTCATCCTGATTTGTTAAATGTGCTTTTACAGATATTTGATGGAGCAGTTTTGACTGACAATAATGGCATAAAAACAGACTTTAGAAATGTCATAATCATCATGACTTCAAACTTAGGAACAAAAGAGGGTGTACATGTAGGCTTTCAAAAAGAGGAGTCTTTTAAGGCTAAAAATGCTATAAAAAGTTTCTTTGCACCAGAGTTTAGAAATAGACTTGATGATACTATCTACTTCAAATCTCTAAGCCAAGATATCATGATAGGCATCGTGCAAAAACTTATAGAGGAGGTAGAACTTCAACTAAAAGAGAAGAAGATAAAGATAGAGTTAACCAAAAGTGCTAAGAAATATCTAGCAGACAAGGGCTTTAGCAAAGATTTGGGGGCAAGAGTCTTAAAAAGAGTGATTAACGAAGAGATAAAAACACCTCTTAGTGATGAGATTCTTTTTGGTGCTTTGAAACATGGAGGCATTGTTAAAATTGATTTTACAAAGAAAAAAATAGTATTTACTTATGAAAAACTCTAGTACTGTTTTTGTACCAAAACTGAGTGAGTTTTCCTATAGCTTTCCAGACCCAAGAGTTGCTGATAAAAAGGGACTATTGGCATGGGGAGGAGACTTAAAACCACAGCGAGTACTAAATGCCTATATGAAGGGAATTTTTCCGTGGTATAATGCAGATGACCCTTTGCTTTGGTGGTCGCCTGATC
>JALUXQ010000136.1 GCA_027013265.1 Campylobacteraceae bacterium
TCCAAAATATATCCAAAAAGAGGGATATCTCTTATCTCTTTTTTGGCTACCCAGCACAAATCTTTGGGGTATATGGCTTCAAGTGAAGTGATATCTAGCAAGCTTTGGTGATTTACAAGGATGATTTTTGCTCTTTTATCTATTTTTCCTTTTTGTATGATTTTAAAGTTTATCAAAAAGGTTTGCATCTTTGCCCATCCTTGTCGTATAGCATATGTATGGTTTTTAAAAATATACATAAGAACTATAGTGATAAGAACGGTGATGACAAACTGTACCATTATTATCAAAGACTTAATTGTTGCTAGCATTTTTATCCTTTATCCAGCCAATTTTACCATTTGGCAGGATTATTTTTGTATAGTTTTCTCTAGTCATAATTGTTTGGACATAGAGCACTCTAGGAGTTACATAAAAAACCGTAGAGTTTTTTGTTGGGAGTATTTGTACTTTTGTATCTGCTGGTATCTTGATGCTGTTTAGTGGATTTGTGTCTATAAAATAGTAAACGACAAGCAAGATAAGAAATAGCAGATATATAAATCTTCTTCTTTTGATTAAGATGTATAGTAAGAGCAAAAATATCAAACCAAATGAGATATTTTTATATATTTCAAAAGTACCATCTTTTGGATTTAAATCGCTTTGTGTACTAACAACATCACTATTGACAACTATATCTATCTGCTTTTTTATGAAACTGTTTGTTTTGGTATTAAAGTATGTAAAGATAAATTTTTGAGTATACTTTGGAATGATAGCATAGTAATAAATTTTATATATCGGAGTATTGTCAAATTGCGAATCTATACCGTCCCTTTTTACCCAAGATAGCTTGAAGTCTTTTAGATTTGAGTTTTTAGCTTCAATTTCTAACACTATTATGAGGTTTTTTTCATCAAAATTTGTTGTTTTGCTTTTAAGGACAGTTAGCGAATTTGCTATAACATGCGAGAAGTACTTGTCTGCATTTAAGTTTATAATATTTAGCTTTAACTCTGGAAATTTTTGAGAATTTATAACATCACCATCTCTATATAGATCAAAATAGATATCAGGCATGGTGGCATTTTTATCGGTCGCTTTTAGATAGAATGTTTTATAAAATATCTCATCATTGTACCACTTCCAATTTTCATCAGCATTTATGACCTGCATACTGCTTGCATCTGCAATACGGTTTTTTATCTTATCAAAGTTATTTACTGTGATAATTGCCTTTACTTTTATGGAAAATACTTGGTTGACAAATACTTTATCTGGTACTTTTTCATATGATAGAAAAATGGTCTGTTTCTTCTGAATCGTACTATTTATATCAGTTGTCTTGTTTGCATCTTGCAAGGCACCAAACAGAAGCGAGTAGCAAAATATAAAACTGATAAAAAATCTCATTGAGTTATTTCAAAAACCCCTCTAGCATCTTGACTCCATCATCTGAGCCAAGTAGCTCTTCCATGGCTCTTTCAGGATGAGGCATAAGCCCAAAAACATTTTTGTTTTTATTGCAAACTCCAGCGATTTGGCTAAGCGAGCCATTGGGATTGTTCTTTTCACCATTTTTGTCACAATACTCTAAGATTACCTGCTCACTATCGTACAAGTCTTGTATCTTCTCTTTGTCTATAAAATAGTTTCCTTCTCCATGAGCTATAGGAATATTTAAGATATCTCCAATTTCCAGTTTTTGTAAAAAAATATTATTATTGTTTATGACTTTTAAGTGTTGATATTTTGATATAAAGTGTGTGTTTTGATTTCTCTTCATGGCTCCTGGTAAAAGCTTCGCTTCAAGTAACATCTGAAAACCATTGCAAATTCCAAGAACTAAGCCACCTCTGTTTGCAAAGTCAATCACAGCTTGCATGATAGGTGAAAATTTAGCTATAGCAGCACTTCTTAGATAGTCACCATAACTAAAACCACCAGGCAATACAACTAGATCAGTATCACTTGGTAAAGTGCAAGTCTTATGAAAAACGAGCTCAACATCACATCCAATTTTTTCAAAGGCATACTTTGTATCGATTTCACAGTTTGTTCCAGGAAATACAGCAACTACAACTTTCATACTAACTCTCTGTATCTATAGTATAAGTTTCAATAACTGTATTTGCGAGCAAGTCTTCACACATTTTTTCTACTCTTTTTAGTGCTTTTTCTTTTTCATTATCTTCTACATCTAAGATGATTTGCTTGCCGATTCTTACATTTTGAACTTCGTTGAATTGCAATGCTAAAAGCGCATGGTGTACTGCTTTTCCTTGTGGATCCAAAACACCCTCTTTTAACTGTATATTGACTATTATTTTCATTTTATTTCTCCAAAATTCTTTTTAAGACTTCTTCATACGCCATTTTTACTCCACCAAGACCTTGTCTAAATCTGTCTTTATCTAGCTTTTCGTTTGTTTTTATATCCCAAAATCTACAGCTATCAGGACTAATCTCATCACTGAGTAGTATATTGCCCTCTTTGTCCACTCCAAATTCGATTTTGAAGTCAACTAGGTTTAAACCTCTTTGCTCAAAAAACTTTTTTAAGATACTGTTGATTTCGCGTCCAAGTCGCTTAAGCTCCTCTAAATCAGATTCACTCTTTACCAAGCCCATCATCAAGCAGTGTTCATCATTGACTAGTGGATCATTTAGTGAGTCATCTTTATAGTAAAATTCAACCAAAGAAAAAGGAAGTTTTGTACCCTCTTTTATACCCAACCTTTTTGTCAAGGAGCCTGTTGCTATGTTTCTGACGACAACTTCAAGCGGAATTATATCTACTCGTTTTACGAGCTGTGAGGAGTCATCTATCGTTTTTATAAGATGAGTTTTTATGCCATAACTCTCCAAAAGATGAAAAAGTTGCGTACTTATTTTGCAGTTTAGTGCACCTTTTCCCTCTTCATTTCCAATTTTTTGGGCATTAAAAGCTGTCAAATCATCTTTAAAAACAGAAATCAATTGCTCATCATCTTCTGTTTTATATAGTCTTTTACCTTTTCCCTCATAGAGCAACTCTTTTTTCTCCACTTTTTTCTCCTAGTTTTCTTTTGCGATGGAAAGAATCTTTATTGTGTCTATCGCAGTTTTCAGTTGTATATCTTTTAGAGCATCTTCTGGTGTTATTATATTTTTATCTCTCTTCTGCGTTTTTACTTTTTTCTTCTCTATCTTGTCTAATTCACCCTTTAGATGTTTTTTCAACTCTTTCTCTTTGATTAAAAATTCATCTACTTTGTGTGGAACTGCACCCGCATTTACTACAACATCGGGCTTAACTCCAACAGCTTGTATGGTTCTGCCACTAGGAAGATAGTACCGTGCTATCGTGAGTCTAAGTGCTTCGGTATTGTTTATAGGCAGTATCACCTGCACACTCCCTTTTCCAAAAGTTCTTGTTCCAACTATGATTGCTCTTTTATGGTCTTGAAGTGAGCCGCTGACTATTTCACTCGCACTCGCACTTCCTCCATTTACTAAGACTGCCATAGGAACTTTTGACAGAGTGGCTGATGATGTTGCATCGTATTTTACATCCTCTTTTTTCTCTCTGCCTTTTTGAGAGACTATTGTGCCCTTATCAACAAAAAGATCCACCAGACCAACAGCTTGATTTAGAAGCCCTCCTGGATTATTTCTAAGGTCTAGTATGATTCCTTTTATATCTTTGTGTTTCAAAAGAGCCTCTTTTGTTTTTTCTACCACTTTTTTATCGAAGCTTGTAACTCTAAGATATAAGATATTCTCTTTTTTGATTATTTTAGTATATACAGAGGTTATCTTGATAATATCTCTTATAATTTTTATCTTTATCGGTTTTGCTTCATCTTTTCTGACGATAGTCAAGACGATTTTAGTTTTTGGTTTTCCTCTCATGTGGTTGACAGCTTCATCAATAGTCATATTTAGTGTAGATAAATCATCAATTTTTAGTATGATATCACCCGCTTTTACACCTGCTCTATCTGCTGGAGTTCCCTCTATCGGAGATATGATAGTAAGTGCACCTTTTCTCATGCCAACGGTGATCCCAAGTCCTCCAAACTCACCATCAGTTTGAATTTTTAAGTTTTTAAAGCCTTTTTTATCAAGAAATGAAGAGTGTGCATCAAGATTTGACATAAGCCCGTCTATTGATTTGTTAATGATATCGCTTATATTTATATCATCAACATAGTATTTTTCGATAGTTCCCACAACTCTTGTGTATTTTGCAAGTGCTGCTAATCTGCTTGATTCGCTCTCTTTAGACTTTGCAAAAACAGTTGTGCTCATTAAAACAGTTGCACCAATAAGCGTAACTATAAAACCAAATGTTGCTATTTTTGTATGTTTCAAAATAATTCTCCATGTATTTAATGTGATTGTAGATTTTATCGAAAGTTGCCTAAAATAAGTATAAATTAACGATAAGAATATAGTATATCAATAATTTTATTAAGGATTTATATATTTTATAACTAAATAAACTTGACATCAATAGACTAAAGTTGTATAATTACAATAAAAATAAAATTCTTCTTGGTGAAGCCAAAGCAATACTAAAGAGGAATTTAACTTGGGCTCTGCCCAAGTTAAAGGAGAAATAAAATGAACAAAATATTTGAGAAACTGACACACCAAATGACCCAAACCATAGAGAGTGCTTTATCACTTGCACTTCATGCTAAAAATCCAGAGGTAACACCTCTACATGTAGTGTGGGCACTACTCACAAATTCATCTTCGATTTTAAATCAAGTTCTAAACAAAATGAGTGTCGATAAATCAGCGCTTGAGCTAGAGGTCAAAAGCAAAGTTGACTCTTTGCCATCCGCTTCACATATAAGTAAAGAGAGTATAAAATTGTCTCGCTCTTTAGTAGAATCTTTGCATAATGCTGAGGGGCTCATGAGCAAAAATGGAGATAGTTATCTCTCTGTCGATACATGGCTGTTAGAAAATCTAAAAGATAAAACCTTAAAGGAAATTTTCTCAAAATATATAGATATCCAAGAGATTAAAAAAACACTAGAGGCACTAAGAGGAAATAAAAAGATAGATAAACAAACCGCAGATGAGACTCTAGAATCTTTGGATAAATTTGGCATAGATTTAACTAAAAAGGCATTGGATGGTGAGCTTGACCCTGTTATCGGAAGAGATGAAGAGATACATAGGATTATGCAAATCTTGATAAGAAAAACTAAAAATAATCCTATACTTATAGGTGAGCCAGGAACTGGCAAGACTGCGATTGCAGAGGGTTTGGCGATAAGGATAGCAAATAACAATGTGCCTTTGAGCTTGCAAAACAAAAGAGTGGTGGCACTTGATTTAAGTGCATTAATCGCTGGAGCAAAATATAGAGGTGAATTTGAAGATAGATTAAAAGCCGTGATAGATGAAGTAAAAAAAGCGGGAAATATCATACTCTTCATAGATGAGATACACACGATTGTAGGAGCAGGAGCTAGTGAGGGTAGCATGGACGCTGCAAATATACTCAAGCCTGCACTTGCGAGAGGAGAGCTTCATACGATAGGAGCCACAACACTAAAAGAGTATAGGAAATATTTTGAAAAAGATACAGCGCTTCAAAGGAGATTTCAACCCGTAAAGGTTGATGAGCCTAGCATAAATGAGGCTCTGCAGATATTAAGAGGGCTCAAAGAGTCTTTAGAAGCATTCCATAGTGTGAGGATAACTGATGGTGCTTTGGTAGCTGCTGCAAAACTGAGTGATAGGTACATAACAGATAGATTTTTGCCAGATAAAGCGATAGATCTTATAGATGAAGGTGCAAGTGAACTCAAGATGCAGATAGAGAGCGAGCCGATAGAGCTTAGTCGAGTCAAGATTGAGATTGGAAGGCTGATGGTCGAAAAAGAGGCACTTTTGATGGAGGGAAAGAAGAAAAATAGACAAAGACTCGAAGAGATAGAGAAAGAGTTGAGCGATGCCAAAGAGCATAAGCAAAAACTGCAAATGCAATTTGACACCGAAAAAGAAGTATTTGAACAAATCGCCAATATGAAAAGTGAAGCTGAAGCACTCAAAAGAGAAGCTGAGATGGCAAAGAAAAATAGTGATTTCAACAAAGCAGCCGAGATAGAGTATGGAAAGATTCCAGAGCTAAATCTCAAAGAGGAAGAGCTAAATGCCAAGTGGGAAGAGATGCAAGAGGGTGGAACTTTGCTTAAAAATAGTGTTGACGAAGAGATGATAGCTTCTATAGTCAGCAAGTGGACGGGAATACCTGTCAATAAAATGCTTCAAAGTGACAAACAAAAAGTCTTGGATATAGAGGATAAACTAAGAGCCGAAGTAGTAGGGCAAGATAAGGCTTTACACGCGATTGGACGAGCTATCAAAAGAAATAAAGCTGGACTAAGCAGTGAATCAAAGCCGATAGGAAGTTTTATGTTCTTAGGACCAACAGGTGTTGGAAAAACACAGAGTGCAAAAGCTTTGGCTAAGTTTTTATTTGACAGTAAAAAGGCATTGATACGCTTTGATATGAGTGAGTATATGGAAAAACATGCAGTCAGCAGACTCATAGGTGCAGCTCCAGGATATGTCGGATATGATGAGGGTGGACAGCTCACTGAGGCGGTAAGAAGGAAGCCATATAGTGTGCTGCTTTTCGATGAGGTGGAAAAAGCTCACCCTGATGTGTTTAATATATTGCTTCAAGTTTTGGATGATGGAAGGTTGACTGACAATAAAGGTGTAACTATAGATTTTAAAAATACTATTATTATTTTAACATCAAATATCGCCAGCGACCAGATAATGCAAGACCCACAAAATTGCGAAGACAAAGTAATGAACGAAATCAAAAGATACTTTAAGCCAGAGTTTTTAAATAGACTTGATGATATAGTGATATTTAACCCTCTTAGTTTTGAAGATATCAAAGAGATAGTTCATATCATGTTTAAAGATTTACAAAAGAGAGTAGCTGAGCGAGGTATAAAAGTTGAATTAGATGAGAGTTCAGTTGAGCTTCTTGCCCAAGCAGGATTTGACCCAGTATTTGGCGCAAGACCACTTAAAAGAGCAATATATGAGCTAGTAGAAGACAGGTTGGCAGATATGATATTAAAAGACGAGATAAAAGATGGTTCAAGTGTAAATATAAAATCTTTCAATGATGAATTGATTTTTGAGATAGTCTAAAAAATAGGCACGATAAAACCAACTGTGTAAATCCAAAAAATAGATATTTGACAAAATATCAAATATCTAACATATTCAAGGTTTTACACAGATGGAATATATAGACAAAAGACTTGTTGCAGTATAAGGATACGCCATAAATAGACTTTATTACTCCACCAAGTAACTAACTCAATTTTTGATGTAGTGATTACCTAGCTTTAAAACTCTCTTTGCTTTTGCAATACTCAGTCAAAAAGCATTTGTCGCATTTTGGTTTTTTGGCGGTGCAGATGTATCTGCCAAAAAGCACCATGGCTTGATGAAGTATGTGCAGGTTGTCTTTAAATATCTTTGTTAGGTCAGCTTCGGTTTTTATGGCTGTTTCTGATTTGCTTAGTCCTAATCTGTGAGCGACTCTAAAGACATGGGTATCGACTGCCATCAAGTTTTCTTGATTGTACTCTATGAGGACAACATGAGCTGTTTTTTGTCCGACTCCAGCTAGTGAGATAAGTTTTTTTTCATCTAAAGGAATTGTACCTCCAAAATCATTTTCAACTTTTTGAGCCATTTTGATGAGGTTTTTTGCTTTGTTGTTAAAAAAAGAGCAGGATTTTATCAACTCCTTTATATCTTCAAGTAGGGCAACACTTAGGCTTTTTGTGTTAGGGTATTTTTGAAAAAGGGCAGGTGTGATTATGTTGACTCTCTTGTCTGTGCATTGAGCCGAAAGCATCACAGATATAAGTAGTTCATATAAGTTTTTATATTTTAGTTCCGTCACAGCATCGCTATAGTTTTGCACAAAAATCTCTTTTATAGCCTGCATCTCTTTTTTAGTTGATTTTTTCATAGCGGTATAATATCAAAAGATTTATTAATTATTTAAACAAATAGAGTATAATACGCCATAATTTTAGAATAAAGGAAAAAGATGAAGAAAGTATTATTTGCTAGTGTAGTCGCTGCGATTTTGGGAGTCAACTTAAATGCTGCTATTTATGCAACGGTCAATGGACAAGATGTTACAGACAAGGATATGAGAGTATTGTTAAGATCAATGCCAGGTGCTAAGTATGAGCAACTTCCTCCAGCAACTCAGAAAAAAGTGCTTGAACAAGCAATCGAGAGAAAACTATTGGCTCAAAATGCTGTAAAAAGTGGCATCGAAAGTAAGCCAGAGTTTAAAAAAGCTATAGAGTCTATCAAGAGTGATTTGGCGTTAGAGTTGTGGATGAAGAAAATTTTCGCTGACATGAGCGTTACAGAAAAAGAGATAAAAACTTTTTTCAATAAAAATGCTGATAAATTTGTAAAACCATCTCGTGCAAAAGCAAGACATATACTTGTAAAAACAGAAAAAGAGGCAAAAGCTATCATAAATGAGTTAAAAAACTTAAAGGGTGATGCACTCTCTAAAAAATTCATAGAGTTAGCAAAGACAAAATCAACAGGACCTAGTGGTAAAAGTGGCGGAGAGCTAGGATGGTTTAATAAAAGACAGATGGTAAAACCTTTTAGTGATGCTGCATTTGCTCTAAAAAAAGGCACAATGACTATGTCTCCTGTGAAGACTCAGTTTGGCTATCATGTGATCTATTTAGAAGATAAAGAGATAGGCAAAAAAGCAACTTTAGCTGAAGTAAAACCTCAAATAGAGAACTCTTTAAAGATGGAAAAATTTAGAAAAAAAGTTGCTGCAAAAGCAAAAGAGCTTAAAAAAGGTGCAAAAGTAACTATAAAATAAAAAGGTTGTTTTGATGCAAGGAAAAAAGATTCTTGATGTCGTCAAACCTGGGGTTGCGTTTGGTGATGATTTACAAAAGATTTTTGGCATAGCAAAGGCAAATTCGTTTGCCTTGCCTGCTGTAAATGTTGTTGGCACAGATAGTGTCAATGCTGTCATGGAGGCAGCTAAAAAAGTGAACTCTCCTATCATAGTTCAGTTTTCCAATGGTGGAGCAGTTTTCTATGCTGGCAAAGGTATAAGTTCCCAAACTGCAGGAGTATTGGGCGCTATTAGTGGTGCACTTCATGTTCACACTCTATCGAGTGCATACGGGATTCCTGTTGTGTTGCATACTGACCATGCAAACAGAAAGCTTCTGCCTTGGATAGACAAACTTTTAGATGCGGGTGAGAAGTATTTTCAAAATCATGGAAAACCTCTGTTTAGCTCTCACATGATAGACCTCTCAACAGAGAGTTTGGAAGAGAATGTCTCAACTTGCAAAGAGTACCTAAAGAGAATGAGTAAAATTGGTATGATTTTAGAGATAGAGCTAGGATGTACTGGTGGAGAAGAGGATGGCATAGATAACTCTCATTTGGATAATTCAGCTCTTTATACGCAACCTGAAGATGTGGCATATGCTTACAAAGAGTTAAGTGAGATAAGTGATAAATTTACCATAGCTGCCTCTTTTGGAAATGTTCATGGGGTCTATAAACCAGGAAATGTAAAGCTTACACCAAAAATCTTGGATAATTCACAAAAATATATACAAGAAAAATTTGACACAGCAGAAAAACCAGTCAGTTTTGTATTTCATGGGGGAAGTGGAAGTGAGGAGGCTGACATAAAAGAGGCTATATCTTATGGTGTTGTCAAGATGAATATAGATACAGACACCCAATGGGCTTTTTGGGAGGGGACAAAAACTTACATAGATAAATACAGTCCATACCTACAATCTCAAATAGGCAATCCTGACGGCGAAGATAAACCAAACAAAGGATACTACGACCCAAGAAAATGGCTAAGAGCTGGGGAAGAGAGCATAGTGAAAAGACTTGAAGTTGCCTTTGATGACCTTAACTGCAAAGATAGAAATTAAAGAGTCTTTTAAAAAGGCTCTTTAATTTTATGCTACTTACGCCAACACCTTTAGAGAAACACTACTTTAGAGATGAGCTAATTTTTCTTAAAAGAGATGATTTGTTACATATCGATTTTTCTGGGAATAAAGCTCGAAAATTTGAGTATTTTTTACTTGGTAACTTCCCTCAAATCAAAAGAGTCGTAAGCTATGGCTCAAACCAATCAAATGCTATGTATTCACTTTCAGTTTTGGCAAAGATGAAAAATTGGGAATTTATATATTTTTGTGACCATATTCCGTCATTTCTAAGAGAAAATCCAGTCGGCAACTATAAGTATGCTCTAAAAAATGGCATGAAAATCACAACAAGCAAAGATAGAGGATTTGATACAAACTCTCTTAAAGATACGCAAACACTTGTGATTCAAGAGGGTGGAAGGCAAACAGAGGCAGAGATTGGCATAAAAAAGTTGGCGTTTGAACTTATCATTGATATAAAAACAAAAAATATAAAAAATCCATATATATTTTTACCTTCTGGAACGGGTACTACCGCTCTTTACTTACAAAAGCATTTGCCGTTTCAAGTCTATACATGTAGCACCGTAGGAAGTGATGAGTATCTAAAAGAGCAGTGGGGCATGTTAGATGAAGAGAAAAATTTCCCCTTGATTTTAAATAGTGAGAAAAAGTATCATTATGGAAAACTATACCCACAGGCTCTTAGCATATACAAAGAGTTAAAAACCGATATGGGTGTGGAATTTGACCTTTTATATGACCCTATCGGGTGGATAAAATTTTTAGAAAATATTGATACCATAGAAGGCACTCCGATATATATCCATCAAGGTGGTCTCAAAGGAAATGAATCGATGAAAGCAAGATATGAGCGCAAATATGGTAAAATTTTCTGATTTTAAGAAATCTAAAGGAAGAGATACATGCTACAGATAAAAACAGTAGATAAAAATTTTAAAAGTGAGTTTGCAAAGCTCTTAAATCGTGGCAAGATGGATATAGACAATGTTTCACTTGTAGTCAAAAAGATTATTGATGAGATAAGAGATAGTGGAAACATCGCTCTTAAGAAGCATATAGAAAAATTTGATAAGTGGATACCAAAAGAT
>JALUXQ010000137.1 GCA_027013265.1 Campylobacteraceae bacterium
AATCATCACTCAATACTACTAACATAAAAAATCTAGCTCTTAAACTAAAAAAACTACACAGTATAAAATTTGATGGTCAAAAATTTCACATAAAAGGGTATTTTAAATCGCACCATATAGATAAAGGACTAAAGCATGCCCTAAATCAACTTAGAAGATATAAAAGAGATTTTGTCTTGTCTCACAATGACTTGAATCCTAAAAATATACTCTTTGCAAATAGTGTCAAGTTTATAGACTGGGAGTATGCTAGTCTAAATGATAGGTATTTTGATTTAGCAGCCATCTGTATCGAGTTTAAACTATCACCTAAAAAGCAGGAGATATTTATAAAGTTATACTTTGGCAGTAGAAAAGCAGATTTCAAAAAACTACAAATTTTCAAGATTATTTATAAGTATGTTTGTTATACTTGGCAAAAAGATAGGAGATAAAGTGCCAAGAATAGTTTTTATAACTGGGGCAACCTCAGGATTTGGAAGAGAGTGTGCTAAGATGTTTGCAAAAAGTGGAGATAGAGTCATAATAACAGGCAGAAGAGAAGAGAAACTAAAAGAGTTGCAAGATGAGTTAAGCGAGTTTGAAACTTTTCCTCTCTCTTTTGATGTGCGAAACAAAGAGGAGGTGCAAAAAAATATAGCATCATTGCCATCTGATTTTAGAGACATCGATATACTTATAAATTCAGCGGGTCTTGCGCTTGGGTTAGAGTTAACGCCTGAAGCTTTGATAGAGGATTGGGAGCAGATGATAGATACCAATATCAAAGGATTGTTGTATGTCACTAAGGCTGTTTTGCCAACCATGATAAAAAGAAAACAAGGCTATATCTTCAATCTAGGCTCCATAGCAGGAAGTTGGCCATATCAGGGTGGAAATGTTTACGGAGCTACAAAAGCATTTGTCAAACAATTCTCTTATAACCTTAGAACTGACCTTAGAGGCACAAACATAAGAGTCTCAAATATAGAACCAGGTGCTGCAAAAACAGAATTTTCAGATGTGAGATTTAAAGGCGAAACAGATAAGGCACAAAAAGTATATGACGGCTATGATCCATTGGTAGCAACCGATATAGCAAATCTTATCTTTACTCTTGCCAATCTACCTGAACATGTAAATGTAAACTCGCTAGAAGTCATGCCAACAGCTCAAACTTGGGCAGGATTGCATATAGAAAAATAGAAGTCTTCTGGATTTTTGCAAGTTATGTATATTTTTAACATAACTTGCAAAAATCTAAAATAATACACATTTAAAATGTGTAAAAAAGTAACACTTATCTAAATTTTAGAACAAATTTGAAATTTTAATGAAATTTTATAATTTTACTTGAAAAAGAGTGTAAGTGTGGCTCCGGATACTGGATTCGAACCAGTGACCAAGTGATTAACAGTCACCTACTCTACCGCTGAGCTAATCCGGAACACTTATAATGAGGACGAAATTATAGTGAAAAATCTCCTTAAAGTCAAGATTTTTAGCAAAAAGATTGTAAAAAAATAAGTTTGCTAAAAAATAGAGTCTAAAACTAAATATTTGTTCTACATTTAAATATTTTTTTAAGAAAAAACAAAGTTTGAGTTGCTACTATTATCTCGTATTAACTCTGCAGAGTTAAAAATTTTAAAGGAGTTTTCATGAACAAAAAACTTGCTACTATTGCACTTGCTGGTGCTTTAAGCCTTCCTGCATTTGCAGCGCAATTTATCACTATCGGAACTGGTGGTGTTACAGGTGTTTACTATCCAACTGGTGGAGCAATTTGCCGAATGGTAAACAAAAACAAGAAAAAAACAGGCATTAGATGTTCTGTTGAGTCAACTGGTGGTTCAGTGTATAATGTAAATACTATTCACCAAGGTGAGCTTGATTTTGGTATTTCACAAAGTGATACTGCATACCAAGCATATAATGGTATAGGTAAATTCAAAGGTAAAGCTATAAAAGAGTTAAGAAGTACTATGGCAATCTATCCTGAGTTACTATCATTTGTAGTTGCTAAAAGATCTGGTATCAAATCTTTAGCAGATGTAAAAGGTAAGCGTATCAACATAGACACCCCGGGCTCAGGAACTAGAATGACTACTGAAATAGTTCTTAAAGCATTCGGCATCAAACATTCCGATCTAAAACAAATTGATGAGCTAAGCTCAAGTGAAGGTCCAACACTACTTAAAGATGATCATGTAGATGGTTATTTTGCAGTATTTGGTCACCCAACAGCAAATATCAAAGATGCTGCTAACTCAGTTGATATTGACTTGATTCCAATCGAAGGAAAACCAGTTGATATGCTAGTTAAAAAATACCCTTACTATGCAAAAGGTATCATCTCTGGAACATTCTATAAAGGTGTTACTCATGATACTCCGAGTATTGGTGTAAAAGCTGTTCTTTGTACAAGTGCAAAAACTAGTGAAAAAGTTGTTTATACTGTAGTAAAAACTATTTTAGACAACTTCGCAGCTTTCAAAAAGCTTCACCCAGCCTATAAAACAATTACCAAAAAAAGTCTTCTTGATGGTTTAAGTATCCCTCAGCATCCAGGTGCTATAAAAGCATTTAAAGAAGCTGGTTTGCTTTAAACAAGTACGCCTTTAGTTGAAGCCCTATTTGATTAGGGCTTCACAATTCATGAGAGTATTTTTAAGTATTTTTTTGTAATTTTTAAAAATACCCTAAACTAGGAGGAATAAGCTTGAAAAAACATATTCAAAGGGAAAAAGAGTATTTAGAGGAGATCGAAAAGGACAACAAAGAAGCCTTGGATAATTTATCACATCTAAAAGAAGAAGTTCCGCCGATTCCTGTCGATATAGAAGATGAAGAGAAGCTCATAAGTGAGCTTGAAGGGCAAAGAATATTTCCAGATGGCACTTGGCAATATTGGTTTATAGCAGTTATCGCTTTTACTTGGTCAGCATTTCAGATGTATATAGTTATAAACCCCATAAATAGTGTTTTTGCAAGAGCAGGACACTTGGCATTTGCTGTGATACTAGCCTATACAGTTTACCCTATATTTAAAACTGCCAACCTTAGAAAAAAGATAACTTGGTATGATTTTGCATTCGCTGCTGTTGGTGTGGTAGTTGTTCTATACAAGTGGTACGAATATACAAATCTTGCTATGCGCTCAGGTGCATGGACACAAACCGATGTTATAGTCGGCATTTTAGTTTGTATCGTAGTTTTAGAGGGCGCAAGGCGAGTTATGGGACTTCCTTTGCCACTAATCTCTATGATATTTATAGTTTATGATATTTTTGGACCATATATGCCAGACTTAATCGCTCATAAAGGTGCGAGTGTTAGCAAGCTTATGGGACAAATGGTATTAACAACTGAGGGTATCTTTGGCGTACCTCTTGGAGTTAGTGCTAGTTATGTATTTTTATTTGTCCTCTTTGGCGCCTTGCTTGATAGAGCAGGTGCAGGTGAGTACTTTATCAACTTAGCATACACTCTACTAGGAAAATACGATGGTGGACCTGCAAAGGCATCAGTTGCTGCATCTGGTATGATGGGGATTATCTCAGGCTCCTCCATAGCAAATACAGTAACAACAGGAACTTTTACAATTCCACTTATGAAAAGGTTGGGCTTTCCTGCTCATAAAGCAGGTGCAGTGGAGGTTGCTTCATCAGTCAATGGGCAACTGATGCCTCCTATCATGGGAGCAGCCGCCTTTATCATGGCTGAATTTTTAGGGCTCAACTATACAGAGATAGTTTTTGCAGCATTTGTTCCAGCATTTACTAGCTACTTTGCACTCTTTTATATAGTTCACTTAGAGGCAAAAAAGCAGGGACTAAAAGGAGAAGACCCAAGTAAACTAGGTCGTGCTTGGCCTCTTTTTATCAGAGGTATTCACTATATAATTCCTATCTTCTTTTTGATGTACACTCTAATCATACTGAGACACTCCGCTCAAAGCGCAGCGTTTAATGCGATAATGTTTATGATGCTTATCATGATTACACAAAGACCAATAGCTGCTCTTATGAAAAAAGAGAAACTAAACAAAGCATTATTTATACAAGGCTTTTCAGATATTGGCTGGGGCATGGTAAATGGAGCTAAAAGTATGGTTCCGATTGCTATAGCTACTGGTGTTGCTGGTATCATTGTTGGCTCTGTTACATTAACTGGTATTGGGTTGATTCTATCTGATGTTATTGATCAGCTTTCACACGGATACATCATCTTGGTTCTACTCTTTACTGCTATCACGTCATTGATACTTGGTATGGGACTTCCGACAACTGCAAACTATATCGTTATGGCTTCACTTACAGCGCCAGTCATCATGCAACTTGCCAATCAAAATGGTTATGTTATTCCTATGATAGCAGCTCACATGTTTGTGTTCTACTTTGGTATTCTAGCAGATGATACGCCTCCTGTTGGTCTAGCGGCATATGCCGCAGCCGGGATTGCAAAAGCAGACCCTATCAAGACTGGACTACAAGGATTTTTCTATGATATAAGAACTGCAATATTGCCATTTATGTTCTTTTTCAACAACAACCTTTTGATGATAGAGAGTGTTGATCCAGCAGATCCAAATGACTCATCCAAATGGGTGTGGATTTCCAATCCTGCTGAGATAGCCATCATATTTATTGGAGCAGTGGCTGGTATGTTTGCTTTTACTTCTGCAACTCAAGGCTTTATGCTAACAAAAGTAAATACGCTAGAGAGACTACTGCTATTGACCCTGATACCATTTATGATGCTACCAAAATTGATGGCAACTCACCTTGATCTTACATCTCATTATGTATCTTATGTGATTGGTACAACACTATATGTAAGCGTATATCTAATACAAAAAGCAAAAGTCAAGAGAGAAAAGGCTTTAACCTAAAATAGACAGAGGACGAGTAATAAGTTAATTTGTCCTCTAAAAATCTTGCATATAAGTGATCTCTCCTCTGCTTAAACTCACCTTATTAGCAATTTCTAACTCTTTTAGGATTCTACTTATCACTACTCTTGAAGTTCCTAAGTTTTGGGCTATCTCTTCGTGGGTTATATGAATTTTTTTGCTATTTTTGGATTTTAAAAATTGTAAAACTCTCCGCTTGAGTGGTTTAAACTTTAAGTCTTCTACTAAAGTTGCCAACGAGGTTAGTTTTAAAGTAAACAGAGAAAACATATAGTCTTGATATGGTTTACATTCGCTCATCAACTCTTTTACAGTTTTTGAATCTAGCATAAATCCCTCGACATCACTTAGTGTCACTGCGCTACCAATCGCTGGTGTTTGAGAGATGGAACTAGATGTATTTATCACACACTGTTCACCTGGATTTAGGGTGTAGAGTGTTATCTCTTCACCATCTTCGTTTTGAATATATACTTTTACACTACCTCTTTCTAAGTATAAGATAGCTCCACACAAATCACCCTGCCAAAAGAGTATGCTATCTTTTTTGAAACTAACTCTTTTGGCATGAGCAAAAAATTTCTCTCTTCTTATGCTGTCTAAATCATCAAAAAAACTATAAAGTTTCTCTATTTTTTCTTGCATGTAGAAATTTTAAATATAGGGTACAATGGACAAAATCCAAATAGCCCAGTCACTAAAGGAATGACTCCTATATAAGCTATCGGCTGTGCTCCCAAAAAGGCATACACTACCAATGCCAAACCTACTACAATCCTAAGTATTCTGTCAAATCCACCTACATTACAGCTCATGTTGAACTCCTTATATTTAATTGTCATCTTATTAAGGAAGTAATTCCTTAATAATATAAGGTATTCTACTACTTTTTTATAAATGTGTATGTAACATATGTTACACAATCCACCCACAACCAAGAACTATGTCATCTCTATAAAATACTGCCATCTGTCCTGCCGCCAATCCCTCTACACTGTCTTTTAGTCTGATTTTCGCTCCATCTTCTTCTATAGTGACTCTACATGCACTCTTAGGGCTTCTGTATCTTATCTTTACACTACACTCAAAATCAACCAAATCTTCAAACATATTTAACTCTTTTACAAAAAACTCTTTTACTCTTAAGTCCTCTTTATCTCCAACTGTTATCTCATTTGTTTGTGGATTTGTAGCAGTCACATAGTGAGGAGTCAATGCCCCTTTTACACTAAAACCTCTCCTTTTGCCAATTGTATAATGCATATATCCTTTGTGCTCTCCCACAACTTCACCTTTTGTATTTAGCACATTTCCTGGTCTATCTACATCCATGTGATCTTTTAAAATATCAAGATAGGTGGTATCAACAAAACAGATTTCACTACTCTCTTTTTGTGTCGCAAACTCTTTGAGTATCTCTATCTTTGAAGCAAACTCTTTTACATCTGTTTTATACATCTCTCCTAGTGGAAAGGTGACTAGTTTGAGATTCTCTTTTTTAACATTTGCCAAAAAATAACTTTGGTCTTTACTCTTATCCACTGCCTCTTTTATAAAGCCATCTACCACTTGGACATAGTGTCCCGTAGCTAGCTTATCCATGCCTTGCTCTTTTGCAAATTCTATAAGGGCGCCAAACTTTATATTTCTGTTACAAAGTGCACACGGATTTGGGGTAAACCCTAGTTTATACTGCTCTATAAAAGGCATATATACAAACTCTTCAAATCTGCTTTTAATGTCTAAAACATGGTATTTGATACCCAAAAATTCTGCAACTTTTTTTACTTTTCTTATATTTTCTTTATGAGATATTTCGTCATTATGAAGCTTCATATAGACACCTTCTATCGTATGACCCCTCTCTTTTAATTTATATGCTGTAACAGTAGAATCTACTCCACCACTCATAGCTACTAATATTTTTGACATAATTTTCTACTTTAAATTGATTTTTAGCCGTAATCATACAATGTTTATCTTAAAATTATACTTTAATTTTTTCGTCAGTTATCGCAGTTTTTCTAATCTCTCTCTTTTTGTGCCGATATCACTTATCTGGATACCAAAGTTTCCATCAACTATGACTACCTCGCCTATAGCTATAACCTTGTCACCAACCAAAATCTCTAACGGGTCATTTGCAAGCTGATCTAGCTCTACTACGGAGCCTATATCCATGGATAACACATCTTTTAGAAGCATTTTTTTATAGCCGATTCTAACTCTTATCGGTAAACTTACATCTTTTATAAGCTCTATATTTTTTATCTCATCTTTGCTTAAGCTTGATTGCTCTTGTGGCTCTTTGGTATCTTCTGGGGCTGCTTCACTACTTTGCACTGTCTCTTCGCCAGATAATTTACCATAAAGTTTGTCATCGAGTGCAAAACTTAGATTGTCCATGCTACTTTGTATACTAAGATTATATATAATCAAATGATTAAAATCATCAAATGTGACAACGGATGAGGCATCTTTAAAATCTATAGATTCTACACTAAAAGAGAGTTTTGGCATATCTTTTTGAGCTTGAAGAGTCGTAGATAGAGAACCTAGTATATTTGAAACTATCTCTTTAGTCGCGTCCAAGTCATCAGCATCTAGTGTCTCTTTCTCAATACCTTCACCACCAAGCATCATATCACCCAATGCAGTTGCTATATTTGCTGCGATTGTTATACCCATTTTTGTTTCGATATCACCACTTACATTTATACTCAAAACTGCCAATGGAGGAGTAAGTGTAGTTTTGCTGTCTATCGCTACACTACTATTTAATTCGACCTTAGGAGCAACTCCAGTTAAGCCCTCAATAGTCGAAACTATCTCATTTTGTAGTATCGTTATAAACTCTTGTATCATACTTATCTCCTGCCCTTTTTATACCTTATGAGGATACTTTTTCTCTTCTTTTATTTTCTAAATCTTCTAGTGTATTTTTGATCTCATCTTTATCTGTTTTTATCAATTTTTCTATTTTAACTGATTTTCTAAATCTATGCAAACCAATTTCACCTAAAAACAGATCTTTTTTGTCGATTGATATTATAGCATGGTCATCAGCTGGTCTATCAAGTCTTACTATGTCACCTTTTACCAAATCCAAAAGTTCACCAACACTCAGCTCTGTTTTTCCTAAAATCGACTCTGTAAACACTTCAGCTCTGCTTATCAGGGCATTTAACTCTTTGTTTCTGCTTTTTTTGGCACTTGTTTCGCCAAGCATTATATCACGATTTGCTAGTCTTGAAAGTATAGGCTCAAGATGGATAACAGGATAGCATAAGTTTATCATCCCACTGGAATTTCCGATGATGATCTCCATCACAACCATTATAACTATCTCGTTTTGTGAGACAATTTGCACAACATTTGGGCTTGACTCTTTTGCCTCAACCACAGGATACATGTCGGTTACAGGCGCCCATGCCTCTTTGAGCCTTTGCATTACGATTCTTAAAATCGCATCTAGCAGATTTAGCTCTATATCAGTCAGCTCTCTTGTTGCCTCAAAAGACTCTCCAAGACCACCTAAGAGTCTGTCTATCATAGGAAATGCGATAGAAGGGTTTATCTCGATAACACAACTTCCATCAAGTGGTTTTATAGAAAATACATTAAAACTAGTAGGAATCGGCAAAGACATCAAAAATTCACCATAAGTCATCTGGTCAACTGAGTGGAGTTGAATCTCAACTATACTTCTCATGATGGAAGATACTTGAGATGCTAGATTTCTTGCCATCTTGTCATGGATACCTTTTACAGCACGAAGCTGCTCTTTTGATACTCTGTTTGGTCTTTTGAAATCATATAAAATTATCTGTCTGTCGTCAACAGCCTCTTCTTCTTCGGCTTTTTTAACAGCACTTTCGCCCTCATCTTCAACAACTTCAAGTAGGGCGTCGATCTCTTCTTGACTCAGTATGTCAGCCATGATTTTTTCCTAGTTCAATTCTAATCTTACTCAAAAGTTTTTTGTGTATTTGCGAAATTCTTGACTCGCTAATCTCTAGAATTTCACTTATCTCTTTTAAGTTTAGCTCTTCAAAATAGTAAAGTTGTATGATGGTTTGCTCTCTTTTTTTAAAACTCAACAGTACATCTTTTACAATTTCGAGCAACTCCTCTTTTTCTATTTTATCCGCTGTATTTTCTCCCGAATATATAGTAATCTGCTCATTTATCGGCATCACGGAAATGATCTTGACTCCACTTCTTGCCTCTTTGATTTTATCTATATCTTCACCACTTATCTCACTTAGATATTCGTCACTTGGCTCCTCTTCATTGTATGCTAGATACTTTGTTATCTCAGTATCTACGAGTTTCATAAGCCTTCTGTTTGCCCGGCTCATAACATCAAGCGAGCGCAGAAAATCTAACATAGATCCATATACCCGCTTTTTACCATATCCCCAAAATGAATCATTTTGACTCTTGTCATACTTGCGAGAGAGCTTTATCATCTCCTCGGTACCAATCGAAATCAAATCATCCACATCTATAGAGGTCGGCAATCTCTCTCTTAACCTGTACGCCATCGCCCTTACAGCTGGGAGGTACTGTATAACTATATCATCTTGCTCTTTTTTTATGCTTTTAGCATAAGGATTATGCTGCTTTATGGTACTGCTCCGCATCTTGCGTCACCTGTGTGGCTTTTTGTTTTTGTGCAGCATATATTTTGTTTATTCTGTCTAACTCTAGCAACATCGAATCAAGCTTGTCTTCCCTCACATCTAACTCTTTTATGAAATAGTCGCTTATCTCTTCATACTCTTTTTTATTGAACATCATCTTGCCAATTCGTGAATAATCAACAAAATTTATAGCCGCAATATGCACAAATAGATAGAAAAAGAGTGTAATTGCACCACTATACATGAGGATATCGGCTGGCGCAGAAAAATTTAAAACAGAAAATATTACACCGATAAAAAAACCACATACTGTAAAAAAATATATAAAATTTTCTGTTTGCAACACTTTTCAACTCCGATTTTACATTAAAATTGTTCTATTAGCCGCTTAAAAAAGCTTCCAAAACTTCTACTTACACCATCATTAAGCACTTTTCGTTCCAATTTATAGACTAAATTATTTACTACTTTTTTCAAATCCATAGATGCGAGTGAATTTGGAGAATCATTTGTGAAGAGTGTCCTTTGCTTAATACTTCGTGCTATAAGTTTATCTTCAGGAATTTTGCCTATGAGATTTAATTCTAATCCATTGCCTATATTCGACAAAGCAACTTTTTTAATTTTTTCAAAAATCATAGTTGCCTCTCTCTCATTTTTTACCATATTCAAAATCAAATGCAAAGAGTCTTTTATCTTGCTTGTCACTTTAATAGTGGCATATGCATCGGTGATAGCTGCTGGATCTGGAACAGTGACTACGATGACCTCATCTGATGCCTCTAAAAATAGCTGTATATGTCCACCTATCCCTGCTCCCGTATCTACTATCACAAAATCCAAATCATCCAACATAGCAGTTTCATCAAAAAATCTTTCAAATATAAACTGATCGCTGTACTTCAAGATTTCATCGCCACTCTCACCAGGAATCAATATCAAATTTTTATTTATAGGGACTATGATATCGCTTAAGGAGCATTCACCTTTTAGCACATGAAGTATATTTTTATTGATACGGACATTCAAGATAACATCTAGATTTGCAAGACCAATATCAGCATCAAATAGAGCAACTTTATATCCATTTTTTGATAGTATGTTTGCCATATTTGCACTAATAGTACTCTTGCCAACACCGCCCTTTCCACTTGTTATGGCTACAAACTTTGTATTTATCAGTTTTTTTGTACTGTTGCCATCAACAATCTTTTTTAATTTATCTGCCTGATTTTGCATGCTTTTCCTTTTTTGCATCAAAACCTTCAAGTATGCAATTTACCAAGAAATCACTCGAAGCCATAATGATATCATCAGGAACTTCTTGCCCTGTAGAGAAGTAACTGACTGGTTTGTTTGTATTGTATATCAAAGAAAAAACTGTTCCAAAAGCTCTTGTTTCATCAAATTTTGTAAATATCAAGGTATCTATGTCTAAA
>JALUXQ010000138.1 GCA_027013265.1 Campylobacteraceae bacterium
GCTTCGAGGTAACGCGGTACAACAGCCATCCTCTCAAGAAGTGTCTGTGTCTTTTGACTCGCTTCAAAAAGAGCATTATGTACTGGCACTGCACCGTAAAAAGAGCCTAACTCTTTGAGGAGTTTCTCAAGCATCAAAAAGTGCCGTATTTCATCATCTGCAACTTCCAGCCAATCATCATAATACTCCCGAGGTAAACCTCTAAATCTATAGGCTCCATCAAGTGCCAAATCTATGGCAGAGTACTCTATATGCGCTATAGCATGCAGCAGATTTATCTGTCCCTCTGGAGTTGTCAAGTTTTTTCGTTTGGGAACATTTTGAGGAGGAACTATGGTACATGCCGTATCATAAGATGGGGTTGTGAACTGCAGCACTTCACCGCTATTTTCAAACTGAATGTCACCTCTTTTATATGCTGCATAAAATGTTTGAAAATGCTCTATTTTTTTCTGAGGGAGTTTTTCTTGTAAGATTAACTCTAAATGTTTAAAAAATTTCATAAATGTATCATAAAATAAAAATGCTATAATCCTGCTAAAAAAGAGAGTTGTATGCAGATAAAAGTAAAAGCCATGGGACCCTATCAGACCAACTGCTATATTGTCACTGTAGATAACAAAGAGTTCATCATCGACCCGGGGGTAGGTGCCACAGAGTGGGTCAAAGCAAATGTCACACATCCCGTTGCTATATTAAATACTCACGGTCACTTTGATCATGTCTGGTCAAATGCTGCACTGCAAAGGGAGTTAGGAATTAAACTCTACACACCAAAAGCAGATGTGCCTCTCCTTCAAGATAGCTCTTGGATGCCTGACCTTCCCCCTTCTACTCCTGATGTCACTATTGATGGAGATACAGATCTGGAGTTTGATGGGGTCATTGTAAAATTTCGTCACTTTCCAGGGCATACTCCAGGCTCTTCTACCATAGAGATTGGTGATGCGATGTTTAGTGGAGACTTCATTTTTGAGCGGAGCATAGGTCGCACAGACTTTCCAATGTCCTCACCACAAGATATGAAAAAGTCACTTGCAAGATTTAAAAAACTGGAGTATGATAAGACAATCTATCCGGGTCATGGTAGCACGACAACAATACAACAAGAGCAGAAGCATACAGATTACTGGATAAATACACTCTAAAAGGAAAAATATGAAAGATCATTTTCAAGATAAAGCAGGCAGTTGGGATAAAGGGGACATTCAAGTCAATGGCGCTAGAAAAATAGCAGCAGCAATTGCAGATACCATCACACTCAAAGAGGATATGGAGATTATAGACTTTGGTGTTGGTACAGGTCTTCTTGGTTTTGAGATAGCCAAAGAAGTCAAAACTGTTTTTGGTGTCGATATGTCACCGAGCATGCTTGAACAACTCAAAGCAAAAAACACTCCAGAACTACACATAGAAGCTATCTGTCAAGATATAGTAAAAGAGCCACTCACACAAGTTTTTGATGGCTTAGTGAGCTCCATGACACTCCATCATGTAGAAAATTTAGAAGGTTTTTTCAACTCTATATATAAAAACATCAAAGAGGGTGGTTTTATTGCCATTGCTGATTTGGAGAGTGAAGATGGAACTTTTCACTCAGACAACACAGGTGTGCACCATTTTGGTTTTAGCGAAGCAGAACTCTGCGCTATTGTAGAGAAAGCTGGTTTTAAAGATGTGACATTTACAAATATAAACACCATAAACAAACCAGAAAAAAGTTTTGGTGTCTTTTTACTTACTGCTAAAAAATAGACTCCTCAGGCTCTTCCTCATCAGCTTTTTCTAAAAGCTTGAGTTTTAAGACATGTTTATCAGTGATAACTGTCTTAAACTCACCCTCAAAAACCTTAATATCTAGG
>JALUXQ010000139.1 GCA_027013265.1 Campylobacteraceae bacterium
GCCTTTTTAAAGTCTACCCTTTGGGCTTTACACATATGTCCATACTCTTCGTTAACACTCCTTGAATTAGCTTTGGCTAGTCCTGCGTCGTGTTGCCTTGATTATGAACATATGTGTAAAGTTTATGGTGTATCCTTATACTGCAACAAGTCTATTATACTATAACTGTTTTAAAGCAAACCTTACTTAGAGTTGGATATAATGATACTTTTAATTAAACTAGGATTTTTATGAAGAGAATTTTTATCGCTATTTTTATGATATTAACATACCTAAATGCCTCTCATGTGGAGGAGCTGAAGTGGAAAATTGGTGAGACTTTTTTGACATTCTTAGAGAACAACTCTTTGCCTCTAAGAATTTATTATGATTTGGACAGCACAGATAAAGAGCTAGCCACTGAGATAATAGCTGGTACAAACTTTCAGATTTTAAGAGATGATAAAGAGAAGATACAGCAAGTTTTGATTCCTATCGGTGATGAAATTCAGCTTCATATAAAGATAGTAGATGGGAAGTATATCTTGACAACCACACCTATAGTTTATGAAGAGAAAAAAGAGGTTCTTAGCATCACTATCACAAATTCTCCATATCAAGACATCATAAAAGCTACAAAAAACTATCTTCTAGCAAATCAATTTGTCCAATCTTTTAAAAAAAGTGTGAATTTCAAAAGATTAAGAAAAGGTGATAGACTTGTCGTTTTCTATACTAAAAAAACAAGACTTGGCAAGCAGTTCGGTAGTCCTAAGATAGAGGCCTCCATGATAGAGGTTAGAGGCAAAAAACACTATGTCTTTTTATACAATAAAGATAGATACTACAATGAAAAAGGCAGAGAAGTTGAGGGTTTTTTCCTAAGTCTGCCTGTTAGATACTCTAGGATTTCCGATAGATTTACATATAAAAGATGGCATCCGATACTACACCGTTATAGAGCACATTTGGGTATAGATTATGCAGCTCCTAGGGGAACTTTGGTTAAAGCTGCAAGAGCAGGGAAGATTATTTTTAAAGGAAGAAAAGGTGGCTATGGTAATGCTATCATGATAAGGCACGAAGATGGATATAGAACTCTTTATGCTCACCTTAGAAATTTTAAAAGAGGTATAAGGCGAGGAAAATATGTAAAAAAAGGTCAAGTCATAGGTTATGTTGGCTCAACAGGACTTAGTACTGGGCCGCATCTTCATTTTGGATTGTACCATTGGAGCAGAGCCATAAATCCTGCAAGTTCTGTAAAGATAACAAAGAGTGTACTAGCTGGAAAGAAGAGAAAAGAGTTTATGCGCTATACTGCAAAGTACAAAAAAAACATAGAGATTGCCCTAAAAAAAGATATAGAGCCTAAAATCTTGAAGAATTTTGACTATATAGTTAGTCTGCAAGCTAAAAATAGATATGTGGAATAGAGATGCAAGATAGCTTAGAGTTTTTAGATGATTTTATAGAACAAAAAAATGATACCGAGATATCTGCATCAGAGATAGCCAAAAAACTAAAAACCATAAAACGAGAAGATGAAGAGCTTTTCTTTAAATATCTTAAAAAATTACCAAATGATATACTAGGTGATGTTGTTCTTGAATTGCCAGATTATTATCTCAAAGATATCGTTGAAAGTGTTCCTAAAGAGCAGTTAAAAGAGGCGATAGAAGAGCTAGAGAGTGATGATGCAACGGACTTGATACAAGATATCGAAGAGGCAGACAAAGATAAAGCACAAGAGATACTCTCTGCGCTTGACAAAGAGGATCAAGAAGAGATAAAAAGACTAAGAAGATACGATGAAGATCAAGCCGGTGCATATATGCAGACAGAAGTTTTTACGGCTTTTTACAATGAAAAAATCCAAAACTCTATTGATAGACTAAAAAGAGATAAAAGAGAAGGTGAATTGGAAAATATCCACCACCTTTTTATAGTGGACTCCTTGGGTCGTTTGATGTTTTCTATCAGCTTGGAAGATTTGATTTTGATGGATTTTAGTAAAACATACGAGAGTGAAATAGAGAAAAAAGAGGATGAATTTCAGCCAAAATATGTAGAAGATGATGACACTATAGATGAAGTTGTTCGTATGTTTGAAGATTATGATCTCTCTACATTGGCAGTAGTGGACGGCAATCACAAGCTTGTTGGTAGAATCACAGCAGATGATGTCCATGACATAATCCAAGAGAGTGCTACGGAGCAAATCTACGGTTTGGCTGGTGTTGATGATGAGGCAGAGCACGAAGAGGATATCAAAGAGGCAGCAAAATCAAGAGCATCTTGGCTCTTTGTCAATCTTATAACGGCGATTTTAGCATCTATCGTTATAGGTTTTTTTGACAATACTATACAGTCTTATGTGGCTCTTGCAGTTCTTATGCCAATTGTCGCTTCAATGGGTGGCAATGCGGGAACTCAAACCTTAACTATCATGGTTCGCCAACTCGCTCTTGGTGAAGTGGATTTTAAAAATGCAAAAAATGCTATAAAAAAAGAGTTGATACTCTCGGTTACAAATGGTACGATTTTTGGAATTGTCATGGGTGTGATTGCGTATCTTTGGTTTAAGGATATCAAGCTCTCTTTAGTGATTTCATCATCTATGCTTATAAATTTACTGAGTGCTGGTATAACAGGGGCAACGATACCACTTATGTTGAAAAGATTTGGTATAGACCCAGCTGTTGGAAGTACTGTTTTGTTGACAACATTTACTGATATTATAGGATTTTTTAGCTTTTTGGGGTTAGCTACTTTAGTTCTCTTGTAATACTAATCCAAAAATCTCTTATTTAATTCAGAATAGCTCTCTGTGCGTCTATCTCTTAGAAATGGCCAAGTTTTTCTAATTTCTTGATTTTCTTTAAGGTTGATTTGAAATATTTTCATATCCTCTTTGTCTCTGCTTGCTTGAGTAATAAGCTGACCAAAAGAGTCGACAGCAAAGGAACTCCCCCAAAATCTTATGCCATCTATCCGTTTTTTGTTATCCAACTCTTTGCCGACTCTATTCACTGCGATAAGAGGCAAACCATTTGCGATTGCATGAGCTCTTTGTATGACCACCCATGCATCTAATTGTCTCTCTTTCTCCTCTTTACTATCTTTGTCAAACCAGCCAATCGCTGTAGGGTATATCAAAATCTCTGCTCCCTTTAAAGCCATCAATCTTGCAGCCTCAGGAAACCATTGATCCCAACAAATTAAGACACCAAGCTTTCCGACACTTGTTTGTATAGGCTCAAAACCTAAATCGCCAGGAGCGAAGTAGAACTTTTCGTAAAAACCAGGGTCATCTGGTATGTGCATTTTTCTATATTTCCCGGCAATACTTCCATCTTTTTCAAAAACTACAGCAGTATTGTGGTATATGCCAACCGCTCTTCTTTCAAATAAAGAGGTAACCAAAACTACATCATTTTTTTTAGCGATATTTGACCAAAATATAACATCTTTTCCAAAGTCATCTGCTTTACTAAAATTTGCTTCATCTTCATTTATACAAAAATACCTATCTTGATGTAGCTCTTGTAACAAAACAAGATTTGCACCTTTTTCTTTGGCTTCTCTTATGAGTTTGAGCGTCCTATCTATTGTATTTTCTTTAGAAGTTAGAAATTTTTGTTGGATTAGCGCTATATTGATTTTATTTTGTCTTGACATTTTCTAAAGTGTCTAAAAGATTTTTTCCTAGATGAATATTTTCTTGTGAGCCCTCTATCGCTTTTTTTGTGTCATCCACTATATCGCTAATCTTTGTTTTGATTGTATCGGAGTCTTTTAATTGACCATTAATATGTATAAGCGAACTATCAATATCTGTTTTATTAATTTGTGCATCGCTGATTAGCTCTTTTAGTAATTCTACACTTTGTATTGCTGCTTGTTGACTTTGCTCGACCAACTCAAAGGCTTTTGAGCCGTTATCTTGTGCTTTGGTTGATATCTCTATCATCTCTTTTGTCTCTTGTGCTATTTCGCTTGCAGCATGCTCGCTATCGTCAGCTAGTTTTCTAACTTCTTCGGCTACAACCTTAAAACCCCTTCCATATTCTCCCGCTCTTGCAGCTTCTATAGCAGCATTTAATGCAAGTAAATTTGTTTGGTCTGATATTTCAGAAATTGACTCTATCTTTGTAAATACAGATTTATTTTTTATATCTAACTCTTTGTGAATATTATTGTAAGCCGACATAAGTTGGGTTAGATTATTTATGATTCTAGTCAATTCATCTATCGTACTGATTACATTTTGGCTTGTTTGTATGGATTTTAAAGCTGAATTTTGACTTTTTTCAGATATGTTTTTTATATCAAGTGATTTATCTATAAAGGTATTTACCAGCTCTTCTACCTCACACACTTGTTGGAGCCGCTCTTTTGACGCACTGTTTACTTTG
This sequence comes from Campylobacteraceae bacterium, assembly GCA_027013265.1. Taxonomy (GTDB): domain Bacteria; phylum Campylobacterota; class Campylobacteria; order Campylobacterales; family Sulfurospirillaceae; genus JAADIZ01. The sequence continues at coordinate 4,398 of JALUXQ010000139.1, forward strand.
TTAGCAACATTTGTCATCTTTTTTGCCACTCTTAATGGTTCATCTAGATTCATTTTGTCATATAGTTTTGCTTTTTTGGTTAGCTCATTAAACTCTTCTTTTGAAACTATTACTTCATTCTCATTTTTTTTCTTAAAAAACATAATTTTCTCCTAATTTACAGCTTTCCATTTGCCCAAAAGCTTGCATTTTGGGCACTGTGGAATTATATCATTTTTTTGTACATGTGAGTGAGTTTTGCATGTTTTACACAATAAATTGGTTGAAACCATTGCTCTATCGCCGATTTTTAAATCTAAACTAATAGTGATTGCTGTATATGTTGAAACAAAAAATGGCACAAAATATGTCAAAATGAGTTTAGCAAAGTTAATTTTATCAAAAGTCATATGCAAAATATAATCACCTTGGTTTATGATATTCAATATAGTTCCAACAACTACGGCTATCTTGATGGCTTGCGCTACTTTTCTAGTATCGCAAAATACATTTATTACGACTTCTTTTACATACTTAGTTGTCATCGAATTTTACCTTTATGTCTGGATTTGGTGTACCTATAAAATACCCTTGGGCATAATCAACTCCACTTTGTGTGACAAGGCTAAATATATCTTTGTCTGCCACAAATTCTGCGATTGTCTTGACTCCTATCGTCTTTGCATATGCGCAAATCGTAGTAACAATAGATAAATCTTTTGGATTGTTTGCTATATTTTTAACCAAGCTTCCATCTATCTTTAGAAAATCAGCATTTAGTTTTTGTAGTTTTTGAAAGTTTGAATACCCTGTGCCAAAATCATCTATAGCTATCTTAAATCCCTCTTTTTTGAAGCGTGTTATGACATCTGTAAATTCATACATATTTTCATCTTCAAGTATCTCAATCACAACTTGATTGGTTGGAAAATCATATTTTTTGAGGCTTTTTAGAAAATAATCAACCAAATTTTTCTCTCTTAAATCCTGATGTGATATATTTATAGAAAATTCAAAATTGCTTTTTTGAAATCTTCTAAGTGATTGCACTAGCATCTCTTCGGTTATGTTAGGAAGCAGATTTATACTTTTAGCAGTATCCAAAAATTTAAAAGGAGAGATGACAGCCTCTTTCTCTTCTATCCTCACTAGAGACTCAAACTTTTCTATCTTTTTGGTATGCAGGTTGTATATAGGTTGGAAATACGACACTATTTTGGCATCACTTTTGTTTGTAAATATATCTTTCAACTTCTTTGCCCACTTGAAATTTTCTTTGTATTCATCAAGTATATAGGAGATTTTACTAAAATCAATATAGTTTAAATTTTGTTCTTTTGCCATTAAAAGGGCAATTTCCGCATTATTTAGAAGTTCTGCGGATATATTTTTTTCACTACCACAATCACATTTTGTTGCCATGCTGACTCTCATATCAAAATCTACATCTATATTTTCTATAGATATTTCTGAGTCCTTTAAAAAATTAAGAAGGTTGTCTCTTATGTCTTTGATCTCTTCATCTCTTATCTTTTTATTTTTAAAACTAAACAAAATAGCAAAACTGTTTGCTTGGAGTCTATATGTTTGAGTTTTACATTTTTGTTGCTCTCTAAAAATCTCTAGTCTTTTTGAAAATTGTATCAAAAAATTATCCGCTTTTATATGCCCAAAAAAGTTATTTATTTGCTTGAAATTTTTGATATCTAATATAAAAAGGGCGACATCGTTTTTTACATTTTTGCTTATATTCTCTAGTAGTTTTTTACGATTTCCAAGACTCGTGAGATGGTCTGTGATGCTCAAAAGCTCAAGCTCTTTAGCATGATTTTCTAGCTCTGTTATGTTGAATCCATATGTGAAGATACCATTTTTATCTTTTGAGCCTTTTGACTTTAACATGTAGATATATTTGCCCTCTTTAAATTTTATGGAGTCATTTAACTCTTCATCTATAACAATTTTTGGGCTCTTTAGAGTTAGAGATGAGAACTCTTTTATGCTGGGAAGTATAATTTTAGAGGACTCATTTTGGTAGATTATTTTGCCGTTACTGTCAAATATAAATACAGGTTCAGGATTATTATTTGGGAGCTGGGATAAAAAATCTAATTTTTTTGCATGTTTTTTGTTTATTCCAAAAGCTAGATATAGTGGGCAAAAACCGCTAATCGCAGTAAAAAGTAGAATTGTTGCTACTATAGAGTATAGATTTAAATTTGTGCCTGAGAGATAAAAAAGAAAAATCGATATAGCAACTCTGATATGTCTATCCCATTGAAATAAATTTTTCATGCATTTCCTTTTATTTGTATTGCTACATAGAACATCTGATTATAGCATACTAAAGTTTATTCTATGTTTATAGCTTAATGAGAATGATTATCAATTTAAGAACACTTTAATTCTAATTTGGATATCATTCCAACAAATAAATAATATAGGGCTTGGTTGTGAAAAATATTTCAGATTTAAAGATTGATGAAGAGGGCAAAGTTGCCAGAGTGATAGCAAAAGAACCAGTAAAAAGTAGACTTCTGTCTATGGGGATAGTCAAGGGTGCTAAGATTAAAGTTGTAGCTCACACCTTAGCTAGGCAAACTTGGGATATTTTAAGCGATAATACAAAAGTGGCACTTAGAGAAGAAGAAGCTAGGTGTATCCTCGTGGAGGAGACAAAATGAGCAGTTGTTGTGGAAATGATACGAGTTGTAAAAAAAGCACAATTAAGGCAGAAAAGGGCGAAATAAAAGTAGCTATAGTCGGACAGCCTAATGTTGGTAAAAGTTCAATCATAAATGCTCTAAGTAATGCTAAATTACATGTAGGCAATTTTAGTGGTGTGACAGTTGAGAAAAAAGAGGTTTATGTTGAAAAAAATGGTTACGATATATTGATGACAGATTTACCTGGAATCTATGCTTTTAACGCTTATACTCCAGAAGAACAAGTTGCAAAAGATTTTTTGATAAAAGAGGATTATGATTTAATCATGAATGTTGTAGATGCAAATACACTTTCAAGAAATCTTATTTTTACTATGCAACTTTTAGATATGCATAAAAAGATGATTTTGGTGGTAAATATGGTTGATGAGATAGAAAAAAGAGATGGCAACATCAACAAAAAAAGAATAGAAGAGCTCTTAGGAATTCCTGTTATCTTGACTTCAGCAAAGCGAAACAGAGGAGTGGATGAGATTATTGACTGCATTATTGATACATATGATGTTAATATCGCAAAAAATAAGATTTATTATAATGAAAAGATAGAGCAAAGGATAGAAGATTTAGCAAAAATTTTGCGAAAATCACAACATTTTAGAGATAAAGATTATTCAAGATTTATAGCGATTAGACTGCTTGATAGGGATGAAAATATCTATAAAATTATACATGATTTACCTATATTTATAGAGGCTCATAAAGCATTGGAAAAGATGTATGCCAAGCTAGAAGCAGAGTTTGATGAAGATAGCACAACAGATATATTAGCAAATGAAAGAGTGGCAATTGCACGCAATCTTCAGATGGAAGCAGTAGATACTCAGGAAAAAGAGTCTCTTAGTGAAAAGATAGATAATTTTCTCATTCATCCTATACTGGGGCTTCCTATATTTTTATTTTTTATGTGGGCACTTTTTCAGCTGACATTTGTGCTTGGGAATTATCCTATGAATATAATCAGTGTAATCTTTAGCGAGACTTCAGCTTTTTTAGCAGATTTTCTACCAAAAGGGGTATTTAACTCAGTATTGACCGATGGTGTCTTGCCAGCAGTTGGTGCTATTGTCATGTTTTTGCCAAATATACTGATACTTTTTTTAGGTTTGAATCTGCTTGAGCAAACGGGATATATGAGTAGAGCAGCTTATTTGTTGGATGGCTTTATGAAAAGATTTGGCTTGCAAGGTAAGGCATTTGTGCCACTTGTTAGTGGATTTGGTTGTACTGTTCCTGCATATATGGCAGCAAGAACTCTAAAAAATCCTAAAGATAGAATTATCACAATGCTTGTACTTAATTTTATGAGTTGTGGCGCTAGATTGCCTATATATGTACTTTTAGTTTCAGCTTTTTTTGCAAATGAAAATCCAGGAAATATTTTATTTTTCATATATATCGGTGGTGCGACTTTAGGTTTAATTGTGGCTAAGATTTTGAGGATAGTTCTTTTTAAAGGTGAGCCTGAGCCTTTTGTTATGGAAATTCCACCATATAGATTTCCATCTTTAAAAGCACTAGGTATGGACTTATGGATAAAGACAAAGATGTTTTTAAAAAAAGCTGGTAGTTTCATAGCCATAGCTGCTATGATTATATGGTTTTTAAGTGCATATCCAACAAATGGCGATATGGTGCAAAAATATGATGCTAAGGTAGAGCATGCAAGTAGTGCCCAGCAAAAAGAGCAATTGAAAAATGAGCTAGATTCAAAACTTTTGGAAAACAGTTATCTTGGAAGTGTTGGAAAATTTATAGAACCCATTTTTGCACCACTTGGTATGGATTGGAGACTTAGCGTGGCCGTTGTGGCTGGATTATCTGCTAAGGAAGTAGTGGTTTCTGCTCTTGGAACTCTGTACTCGATGGGTGGAGCAAACGAAACAAATAAAGGCTTGATTGCAAAAATAAGAGCAAATGTAGATTTTAAAGCAGCAATTGCACTGATAATCATTATTATGATTTATTCACCTTGCTTGGCTGCTATGGGAACTTTTTATGCAGAAATTCCACAATGGGCATGGAGAGTATTTTATACTATATATCCAAATGTAGTAGCTTGGTTGATGGCATTTGGGGTATATAAAACGCTAGCTTTGATGGGGTATTAAGCATATTTTGTGTAAAATATAGGGATGATACAACTTGATAAACTTGAGATTGGCAAAAGAGCCATAGTTGAAGGTATAGATTTAGATATAGAGATAAAAAAACGATTTTCAAATATGGGTTTGAGTAGAGGTGTTATTCTAAGGGTTTGTAGAAGAACTTTTGGAAGTGATAGCTTACATGTAAAATTAGAGTGTTCAGCTTGTATAGCATTAAGCAAAAGTGAAGCTAAATATATAAAAGTAACTCCGATTACAAATCACAGAGCAAAAGAACATCCTAGATTTGGAATAGGTAAGTTTTGTTGTCAAAGAGATAAAAAGTTATAAGATAATTAGCCATTTGTCTTAGAATCATCATATGGGTCTAAGTGTGTATTTATAATCCACTCATCATTTGTGCTTAACTCTCTTATAGCATCCTCTATTCTGTCAGCTGCACGGTGAGCATCCAATAGAGATATGTCAGTACTAAATACTAAGTGAACATCTACAAAATTTGTATTGCCTGATTTTCTTGTTTTTAAAAAATGGTAGTCATTTACTCTTTTTTCGTTTTTGATTATATCTTTTATGCTTTGCACTATTCCATCATCAAGAGCAGCATCAAGAAGCATATAGACACCATCTTTTATGATTTCATAAGCTGAGTATATGATGTATATCGAGATTATAATACCCATGATAGAGTCTATGAGATAGAAATCTGTAAGTTGGATAATAACAAGAGATATAAGTATCACTCCATTGCTAAATATGTCTGTTTTATAGTGTAGAGCATCAGCTTTTATGACCATATTGTCTGTTTTTTTTGCTACAAAGTTTAAAAACAGCACCAAAGATATAGTCAAAACCAAAGAGATAACCATGACTATGACTGATGGAGTAAGATGTGAGACTGTGTCCCCTCTATATGCTTTTTTTATAGCTTCATAAAAGATAAATATACCAGACATTGTGATAACGGTACCCTCTATAACTGCTGCTAGTGCTTCTACTTTTCCTCTTCCATAGTTAAACTGCTCATCTGCTGGTTGTTCAGATTTGTTAATCGCAAAATAGTTAAATGCCGATACCACCAAATCAAGTATAGAGTCAATCGCACTAGCAAGCACTGCGACCGAGCCGCTAAGGATTCCGATGGCTAGTTTTATGATGATAAGTATAGAGGCTGTTAAGCTAGATACTAAAGTTGCTTTTTTTTGTAGGGTCACGCTAGCTCCTTATAAAAATTCATGGTCGAACAGTGTAAACTTCCATGCTCTCTTATGAAGATAGATGCATCAACTCCTATGACATCTCTATCTTTGAAAAAATCCTGCAAGATTTTAAGAGCTATTTTATCATTTTTGTCCTTATAAGTTGGTACTACCAAAGCACCATTTATAAAAATAAAATTTAGGTAAGTGGCAGGCAGTCTACGGTTTTGAAAATATTTTGGAAGTGGCAATGGAAGTGGCAGAAGCTTAAAATTTGTAGCTTTTAGTTCATTTTCCATCCTATCAAGAGTATCATAATGTTCGTCATTTTTGTCATAGCACTTAACATAAGCAATCGTATTTGTATCCACAAATCTTGCTAAAGTATCTACATGTGAGTCCG
>JALUXQ010000140.1 GCA_027013265.1 Campylobacteraceae bacterium
ATATAGATACAAAAAGATAGATGATATAGTCCAAGAAGCAAAAATTGCAAAATCCAATGGCGCCATTGGATTTTGCTTAGTTACTTCTGGCAAAGGGCTAGACGATAAAAAGCTTGATTTTGTTTGCAGTGCTGCAAAAGCTGTGAAGAGAGAGATTAAAGAGATAAACATCATAGCATGCAACGGTTTGGCAAGTTTAGAGCAACTAAAAACCCTAAAAAATGCTGGAGTTGAGCTATATAACCATAACTTAGAGAGCTCAAAAGATTTTTATAAAACTCTATGCAAAACCCACTCTTGGGAGCAGAGATACCAAACTTGCCTATACGCAAAAGAGGCTGGGCTTAAGCTTGTTTGTGGAGGTATTTTTGGGCTAGGCGAAAGCCAAGATGATAGAGTCTCTTTTATAGATAGTGTCAGATCACTTGATCCTTTTACAACTCCTTTAAACTTTTTTCATCCAAACCCTGTGCTTCCTATCAAAACTGAGGTCTTGGACGAAGATGAAGCACTTGGGCTGATTCGTTTTGCAAGAGAGGAGCTTCCAAATACAAGACTCATGGTAGCAGGGGGCAGAGAGATAACTTTCAAGACAAAAAAGGGTGAGATATTTGACGCAGGAGCCGATGCTATAGTCATCGGAAATTATCTAACTACAGCAGGAGATGCGCCAAATCAAGACATAGAGATGATACAAAATGCTGGACATAAGATTGCTTCATGGAAACCTTGCAACTCTTAGGATTGCATAAGCCATGAATGATGTAGTCATCATCATCACTATTTCGGTGATTTTATCTATATCTCCATTTTTCTCCAAATACTTTCATGTGCCCTCGCTTGTCATAGAGATAATTCTTGGCTCAGTTGCTGCATATCTTGGTTTTTTAGCACAAAATCACCTCTTCAAGCTCATAGCTGAGGTTGGATTTTTCTATCTTATGTTTATGGCAGGGCTTGAAGTCGATCTTCGTATTTTCAGTGACAAAAAGACATCTTTTATAAAAGAGGGTGTTTTATATCTGCTTTTTCTCTATATCCTGTCATTTTTAGGCATATACTATTTTGACTTGGACAAACTTCTCATTATACTTTTGCCAATGTTGTCGGTAGGACTCATACTAACACTCTATAAAGAGTATGGGAAAGAGGCAAAATGGCTAAATCTCTCTATGTCTGTGGGCACCATGGGAGAGCTAGTGAGCATCATACTACTTACATTTTCAGGTGCTATTTTGGAGTTTGGTATAGGTGCTCAGTTATACAAAGCGATTATATACCTGACACTATTTCTTGCGATTATAATCATCCTTTTTAGACTTTTAAAGATACTTTTTTGGTGGCATCCTGAGCTAAAAGTTTTTCTGATGCCTCATGTTGACAAGGAGGAGAAAGATATAAGAATCTCTATGGCTATATTTTTTCTACTCATCTCCGTCATGCTCTTTTTGCGCCTTGAGATTGCCTTTGGTGCTTTTGTAGCTGGGATTTTTGTCAACAGCTTTTTTGAACACAAAAAAGAGCTACCACAAAAACTATCCTCTTTTGGATTTGGGTTTTTGATTCCAGTATTTTTCATATATATCGGCTCTACTTTCAATCTGACGGCTCTGCTTTCAAATGACTTGATACTTCATGCCACTCTTATAACAACTCTGATGATAAGCTCCAGAGTTTTAGCCTCTTTTGTTTTTATTAAAATGTTAAATCTAAAAGAGGTCATACTCTTTGGGCTTTCACACTCCATGCCTCTTACTCTCCTCATAGCGGTGGCAACCATCGCTTATAACTCCCAAAGCATAGACCACTTTACATATCTATCTTTTGTATTGGCTAGTATATTTGAGGTGATTTTA
>JALUXQ010000141.1 GCA_027013265.1 Campylobacteraceae bacterium
ATTATCTATCTTTATATCTGTTAGCACCTTCCAGCGACCCAGTTTTTTTATCTCAAACGGCGTAAAGATATAGTTTCCTGTTTGAACTTTTACAGGCTTTAATTTGACATTCAAATCATTTGTTTCTGGTCTAGTCAACAGTAGGTCTATTTTGGCATGGCTAATTGGCTTGTTTGTGTTTTTATCTATAATTTTTAGACTAAACTCATTTTTTCCAATTTTAAACTTGGAGATTGAGTATAAAATCTTAAAATTTTTATCAAACATATCTTTTTGTTTTTCCAGTTCATAAGCATTTTCTTCTACATTTTGATATTTCCTCATCATATATGTTGACTCTTGAACTGGGTGGTGAATAGCCTCATTAACAGCATAAATTCCAAAGACAACTACAGATAAAATCATACCCACTATACCATATGGCCAAAAGTTTCTCTCTTTTTTCTCTCTCATTCTTTTTTGCTTCTCATCTTCATGATAAAATATCTAACAATTAAAAATAGTAAAAATAGATATATGGAGATTCTGACAAAAAAGATCATATCTCTGTTTGTGCTTCCTATACCGCTTTTTAATTTTATATTTTTTGAACTTGCTAACTGCTCAACCATATCTGAATAGCCATTTAGCATGGCAGCACTGATACTGACATCTTTCTTCTTGCCTGTCAAAAGAGGTATGACACTTCCACTCCAAGGATATGGAGATAAAATTGTCTCTTTATCAAAAGATTTGTTCAAATCTGGTGAGTTATAAATATCTACTTTTTGCTCTTTTAAGCCGATAGTTAGGATTGCAAATGGAGCTTTTAGTTGTTTTACAAACTCCTTTTCATACTCTTTAATACCTTTTCCATCCAAGCTTTTTTTTGCCAAAAGATATGCCTGTATGCCTGTTTTTTCAAACAGCTCATTTGCCATCTCTTCTACTTTTGTCTCTGTTTTATCCACTACAACACCATCATTAAAGACAAACTTTTTTGCGTTTAATGAAACTGAAAGTAAAATCAGTGCAAGAAAGGTATAAACTCTCTTGCACTTTAAAGTATTATAACTTTTCATCAACCAATATACAAATGGTTTGCTGTAAGCACAGCATAAGCAGCAACTGCGGCCATAATGATCAAACCAACTGTTATAAATTTTTCCATATTGTCAGCCATAATTATCTCCTTATTTTTCGATAACTTTGAGCTTAGAGTTATCTCTATCTCTCGTTTTAATAGCTTGAGTATTTGTGATAGTATATGGCTTATTTGCAACTTCTTGTTGAGCTTTTATACTAAAAATTGTAAGCACTGTCAATATGCTCAACAATAATACTGTAGCTATGAGCATACCAGTTACGCCATGTATACTAAATACACTTCTATTTGTATTTTCCATCTCTACTCCTTATTCAAAGAGTTGACATAAGTGCCAACAGCCGTTTTTTGGATATCTGTCAATCTTCCATCATTAAACTTTAGCATATTTCCGATTGAGCCCTTCTTACCATGGTTCAAAACATCAACAATAAACTGTGCTTTTCCATAGTCTGCCAATGCTGGAGCACTTCCACCATTACCCTTACCATCATTTCCATGGCAAGCTCCGCATGTAGCATACAAAGCTTTGCCCTGCTCTACAAGTTCAGGATGTTTGCTTTTGCCTGTTTTCGCTAAGTCTTGTACGATATATGCTGCAACTGCTGTAGCACTTGCTTTATCTAGCATACCTGCTGGCATTTGACCCAATGGATAGCCTTGACCACTTGATCCTTTTAGAACAACATCTACTATATGATCCTCAGTACCCCAAGTAGTAAGATCTCTTGCTTTTCCATTCATTCCATCACCTGTTATACCATGACAAGGTGCACATTTGACTAAAAATACACCCTCACCCATACCCATAAGTGTATCTTTGTCAGGATTTGCCCATTTGCTTTCAAACCTTTTTGTATAGTTACTTACCTCTTCGTTGTATTGTCCTAATTGTGAAAATGTTCCTAGCGGGTATCCCGCAAGCCAATACCACAATCCCCAAACAATAACTCCGATAAATGCAAGTGACCAACCCATAGGTAAAGGGTTTTTATACTCTTCTATACCATCCCACTTATTTCCTGATAACTCTCCAGTGCTCTTATCAGTTTTCATCTGCTTGATATACTTACCAACAATGACTACTGTAAGAATTACAATTGCTGCTGCACCAATTAGTGTCAGCAAATTAACATTATCATTCAGCCAATTCATTTTTAACGCTCCTGTTTATCTTTTTCTCATCCTGTGAATATAAACCCTCAACCAAACAATCATCAATTTCATCATTTAAAGCCAAGTTTGCGTACTTTTCATAATCTTTTATACCACTCTTTTGAGATTTATAGAGGTGGTAAATATATGCGTAAAGTCCGATAGTTAGTATAAAAATCATACTTACATAACCCCAGCCTTGCAAAGTTCTTATAAGTTCCATATCCACAATCAGTTCCTTACTTTAGACTATTTAAATATGCGATAATCGCAACTATCTCTTTAATGTCACCTTTTTTATACGCATCTTTAACAGCTTGGTCTTTCATGTCTGCAACTATGGCTCCAGCCTCTTTTATAGCTGCTTTTTTAGCTTCTTCATAAGTTCCCAACTTTGGCATACCAGGTTTGTCATAAGGAACATTAAAAACTTTCTTAACTGTATATGCCTCTGCGTAAGCGGTATCAAAGTCCATACTCTTATCAAACATAAAACCATATTTTGGCATGATTGATCCAGGCACTACACTCTCAGGGTCTAGCATATGATTTTCATTCCAATCAGTAGTTCTATAGTTTCCGACTCTGTGAAGATCAGGACCTATCCTTCTACTTCCCCAAAGAAAAGGTCTATCATAAGCATATTCACCGCTTAGTGAGTACTTTCCATATCTGTCAGTCTCTGACTTAAACGGACGAATCAACTGTGAATGGCAAGCATTACAGTCATTTTCTATATAGATTTGTCTTCCTGCAAGCTGTAGTGTAGTATATGGCTTGACACCCTTAAGTGGACGGGCACTCTCCATAAAATCTGGAACAACTGTCACTATACCAGCATATGCAATAACGACAAATACACCTACTGCAAAAAAGAATGGATTTTTTTCCAACCAATGAAACATCTTATACCCCCTTACGCCATAGGTGAAGCATATTGAGGTTCTTTCTCAATTGCTCTACTTGAAGTTGCTGTTTTATACATATTGTACGCCCACATAAAGACACCAATAAGATAAAAGAGTCCGCCAACCGCTCTTAATGTCCAGTATGGATGAAGTACTTCAACTGTATCTATAAATGAGTAAGTTAAGTTACCATATTGATCAGTTGCTCTCCACATCATACCCTGAGTGATACCAGCTATCCACATACTTGAAAAGTACAAGACTATTCCTGTTGTTTGAAGCCAGAATTGTGACTCAATCAACTTTTTACTAAATATCTCTTTTTTGAACATTCTTGGTGCCATATGAAATAGTGCACCGATTATCATAAATCCTACCCAGCCTAGAGTACCATCATGAACATGTCCAGGAATCCAATCAGTAAAGTGAGCTAATGCATTTACAGATTTTATAGCTTGGATAGGACCCTCTAGAGTACTTAACATATAGAAAGTTGAAGCTAATACATAAAATTTTACAAGTGGATTCTCTTTTAGCTGTCCCCACTCACCCTTCATGGTGAGCAACATATTGATAGCACTTCCCCAAGATGGAAGAATTAATACAACAGAGAAGATTGAGCCCATAGTCTGTACCCAATCAGGAACAGTAGAGTAAAGAAGGTGGTGTCCGCCCGCCCAAAGGTAAACAAACATCAATCCCCAGAAACTAAGAAGTGATAGTTTGTATGAAAATACTGGTTGACCTGACTCTTTTGGTAAAAAGTAGTAAATCATAGCTATTATTGGCACCGTAAAAGCAAATGCAACGGCATTATGTCCATACCACCACTGCACCATAGCATCATTGCTCCCTGCATACATTGATACTGAGTGATACCATTTACCAACACCAGCTACAAAGTAAGTAGGAACTTCCATATTATTAAACAGATATAGCATGGCAATACCTAAAAAGGTTGCTATATAGTACCAAATAGAGATATAGAGTACTTTTTCTCGTCTTATTCCAATGAGTCCAAAGATACTGATACCCCATAGAACCCACACTACTACTATAGCTATATCTATCGGCCATTCAAATTCGGCATACTCTTTTGAAGTGGTTATCCCCATGATTAATGAAACTACAACTGCAGCTACCGTTACTATATAGAGCCAAAACTGCAATTTGCCTATAAACATCAAAAACTTTGACTCTGCCATAGAGACCTTTAAAACCCTCTGCCCAATATAGTACCAAGTAGCCATTATACCACTTACCGTAAAACCAAACGCCACAGCATCTGTGTGAAGCGGTCTAAGCCTTCCAAAATTACCATACTCTCCAGCTAGGTTATTTAACTCGGGAAAAGCTAATTGAAATGCTATAATAACACCCACACTCATACCTACAATTCCCAAAACGATAGTGGCAACCGTGAAGTATTTAGCAACTGTATAGTCATAGTTGATCGCATTACTAGACTGCATCAATTCCTCCTAAATATATTTTTATGTCATATTAGTATCACATAATTATTATAATTATAATATATTTTGCATACAAATAAGCTTAATAGGATTAAATCTGTATTAAATACAAATTAAATTTAAATATTAATTTTATATCCTAAGCCTGGGATATTTTTGATAAAGTCCTTGTCTGTCTTCTCTCTGACTCTCTTGATAAAAGTTCTTATAGCAGCATCACTTACATTTTTGTTTGTCCATACATATTTTTTTAATTCGTCATGTAGAACATATGAGCCAAGATTTTTGACTAAAAGAGTGATGAAAAGTAACTCTTTTTTTGTCAAAGGCATTGTGTCGTCATCTCTTACAAGGACTCTCCTGTTCTTATCAAAAGAGTAACCATGCCCTAAATCTACCAAACTATCTAAAGAGAGTAAATCTTCTGCGATATATCTTAGTGTATCTATCAAATCTTCTGTATCGATTGGTTTCATCAGGTATTTATCTATACCTATATCTATTGCTTGCAATAATTTCTCTTTTTCATCAAAGGCAGAAAGAACAACAATAGGAGTATCTCTGGATATATTTTTTATCTCTTTAGACATCTCTAAACCATCCAAGATAGGCATCATTATATCTGTAATAACTATATCTGGTTTGTATTTTTGAAATTTTTTCAGACCATCATCACCATCTCTTGCAAGTATAAAATCTTTAAACTCATCTCTAATAGCACTATCTAATGCTTTTCGTATATTTTCTTCGTCTTCAACAAACAAAACTGTCAGATTTTTCATGTGTACCCTTTGCTCTCCTGATTGTCTAGCGGTATAATTATACTGAAAGTTACACCATCTTTCAAGTTACATGCAGATATATCTCCATTCAAACTATTTTTAATAATCATCTTACTCATATATAGCCCTAGACCCGTACCTACACTAGAGTGCTTTGTACTAAAGTATGGATCAAATATTTTATCTATAATTTCTTCGTCAATTCCACACGCGTTATCACTAAAATTTAAGACTACATTGCCTTTTTCATCTCTAAAAATCTCTATATCTATACATCTGTTTTTTATCTCGTTTTTAATAAATGCATCTTTTGAGTTATTTATAAGATTTATCAAAACTTGAGTAAATTCACTCAAAAAACCCTCAATCTTTATCTCCTCTTCACAATGCACAGTTATATGTATATCATATTTTTGTATAGTGCCTTCCATTATATTGATAGTTTCACTAATCGCATCCTGAATCAAAAAATAGTCTTTAACTTTGTTTGGATTGAAAAAGTTTCTAAAATCCTCGATAGTATTGGACATTTTTTTAATCACTTCTCTCGAGTGGTCATAGCTATATAAAAAATCCTTCTCATCTCCGCCTGATGTAAATAGTTTTTTCATTTTATATATTGTGATACCAAGCTCTGAGAGCGGTTGCCTCCACTGGTGAGCTATATTGCTTATCATTTCACCCATAGCCGCTAGCCTTGATTGTTGGTATAACATCCTATCTTTTGTCCTATTTTTTTCAACCTCTTCTTGCACTCTGTTTTCCAGGTTTTGGTTTAATCTTTTGAGCTCATCAGTCTTCTCTTCAACTCTTTTTTCTAAAGTATCATTTAAGAATTGTAACTCTCGTTCTTTGCGTTTTAGCTCTTTGGTTAATGTTATGTTTTTCGTAACATCATATCTGATAGCGATAAACTCCTCTATAGCCCCTTGGCTATTTACTATAGGAATCACCGTGCTGTTTACATATACTGTTTTACCATTTTTTGTTAGATTTTTTATAGTAGCTTTGTATGTTTTTTTCTGTTTTATAGTATCCCACAATATCTTAAAAAGCTCTTTTGGAACATCGGGATGCCTCACGATATTGTGGTTTTTGCCTATCAACTCCTCTTTTGAATACTCAAATATATTGCAAAACTCATCATTTACAAATGTGATGATTCCATCTATATCGGTTTTAGAGACTATATTACTCTGCTCTATCGCTTTTTTATACTGTGTTAGAGTCATGATGATGCTTCTATAACCGAGATATAACCGAGGTAAGAGATATGGAGCCCATAGAGTATTATCACTAAAGAGGCTATTTTTATCATGATTTCCCTAAGATTTCCACTATTTAAAAAACCTATTATATACCCGAAGCCTAGAAGCGAAGGCACGGTAGAGAGTCCAAATATCAGCATAGTTACACCTCCCCAAAAAACTGAACCACTTGCAGCTGCTGAAATTGCGAAAAAATATACTAAACCACAAGGTAGGAAACCGTTTAGTGCTCCTAAACCATAAAAACTAGATATATTTTTTGAGTGCATAAGAGTTGAAAATATCTTTCTAACCAAAGAGCTTGTGCCCAAAGTTGACTCTATAGAAGTCAGAAACTTAATCTTACCCATAAGAGACAACCCCATCAAAACCATAAACAAGCCGACAATAAAATAAAAGTACCCCGTAGAAGTCGCAGAAAATGACACAGCACTTCCCAAAAGACCAGAAATCATGCCAATTATCACATATGAACTTACTCTTCCTAAGCTATAGAGAAGGTGACTTGTAAATTGTCGCTTTTTGGATGATTTGGCATCTATTTTAGAACTACCGTATGCCACTATAAATCCACCGCACATACCGATGCAGTGCCCTAAACTTCCTAAAAATGCTACGATGATGATGGTCGCAAAATTTATAGTATCTATCTAGTTTTCCTCTTACAAACTTTTTGCAAACTTTTTAAATATATACTTGCTATCGTGTGGTCCTGGACTCGCTTCAGGGTGGTGTTGCACTGAAAATATAGGCTCATCATGATAATCAACCCCTTCGATGGTATCGTCAAACAGATTAACATGTGTCACTTTTGCGATTGCTTGGATGGATTCTGGTACATTGTAGTTATGATTTTGAGCTGTAATCTCCACAACTCTGCTCTTTTCGTTTCTAACAGGGTGGTTTCCTCCGTGTTGTCCAAATGAGAGTTTATATGTAGGGTGACCATGGGCTATACTTAAGAGCTGATGTCCAAGGCAGATGGCAAACATAGGTATCTTTGCATCTATAAGATTTTTAATCCTCTCTACCTCTTCTTTGTAGTACATGGGGTCTCCTGGTCCATTTGAGAGAAAAACAGCATCTATCTCTTTGTTTTTATACCTTTGCACTAAATTTTTTACATCATAATCATAAGGCACAACCTCAACTTCAAGACCAGCTTCGCAGAGTTCATTCAAGATATTTCTCTTGACTCCAAAATCCAAAACTACCACTTTTTTAGTAGGTTTTTGAGTTTGTTCGTTGTACTTTTGCGTTAAATTGTCCCAAGCTCCACTATCATGTTTATATGTCTTTTTAGTGCTAACCTCTTTTATAAAATTTACCTCTTCTATTCTAGGAAAAGAGTTTAAAATCTTCTTTAATTCACTTTTATCTGAAGTTTCTGTGGATGCAATCATCATTTTTGGACCATGGTCTCTGATGTGCTTAGTTAAAAATCTTGTATCTATATCACAAATTCCAAGTGCATTATCAGATATAAGTAGATTTTCTAGCCTGTCACTTGCTCTAAAATTTGAGTATCTATTGTTATAATTTCTCACTATCATGCCACTTGCATGTACTCGTTTACTCTCCAAATCATCCTCATTTATACCCACTATCCCGATTTCTGGCATAGTGAAAACTACAAACTGTCCAGCATAACTCGGATCACTCATAATCTCTTGGTATCCACTCATGGAGGTATTAAAAACGATTTCACCAACTCTTGTACCACTGCTTCCAAAACTCTTAGCGCTAAGAAATGTTCCATCCTCAAGATATATCCACAAAGGCTTCAGGCTCATAGTGACATGCCCCTTCTTTTTAGCTCCTCTTCATACAATCTTTCAAACACCAAATCATATTCGACTGAGCCTGGTATCAATTTTCTCTTATAGTTATCGATTTGATCAGCAACACTATCTTCTATACCCTCAAAACTGCTTAGATAATCCTCTATGGCAGTATATATAACATTTTTTACTCTATTTTCAGAAACTGTATACTCTATCAAGTTTTCTTTCCAAAGAGTATCTAAAATTTTATGTGAAATTTCACTAAATCTATCTTCGTATGACAAAATAACACCAAACTCTTTTGCCAATTTCTTTTTCACAAGCCAAAACATATTTCTTCTGTCAACTTGGCGAAACTCTATCTCGTCATCATTGTCATCAAGAATTTCATCAACTCTCTCTTCAAGAGCCATCTCTTTTTTGATGTCATCTTCTATAAACTCTCTTGCGATTTTTGCAACAGGCTCAAGACCTTGATTTAACTTTATAACACCGCTGTTTAACATATCAATTGCTATTTTATTCGCTATATAAGGAGCGTGAGGTAACCTGACTTTCATCAATAAACCTTAATTATTTATTTTTGTAAATACATTTTATCAAATTTAAGGTAAATATCTGTTGAGGTCGTTAAAACGATAAGGTTTTACTCCTAATTGTGATAACTTTTTTATCTTTATACTGCAACAAGTCTATTGAAGTTGGTTTCAAATTTACTGTCAAATTTAATCTGCATATTTCAATGCAAGCTCTTTTTGTCTATCATAGAAGTAAGGATCATCCATAAGCTTTTCATCTTTTTTAAAAGAAACTTTATCTTTGATTTGTATTTTGTCTTTATAGTGATCAGCAAATGTCAAAAAGTCCTACAAAAAACTATCTTGGATATTTACCTTTATTGTTTGCATATCACACCCTCTCATTTTTATCTGTTGTAGCAAAAATTTTATCAATCTAAAGTTAATCTTCCTGTCATGCCTCTTGTATTTGATTTCTACCATTATGCTTAGAAACATATAGAGCATCGTCTGCTTTTTTATATATCATATCTGCATTTAAATCGGTACTACTGCTTATAACAAATAATCCTCCTGAAACGGTTATGAATTTTGAAGCACTATTGCTAGTGTGTTTAATATTTAAATTTTCTATATTTTGCTTGACTTTATTTGCAATAAACAATGCATCTTTTTTATTATCAACACTATATAGTAGCCCAAATTCTTCTCCGCCCAACCTAAATATATTATCGTCAGGACGATTAAAAGTATTTTTTAGTGATTTTGCTACAAGTTTTAATGCTCTATCTCCCTCCTGATGCCCATAAGTATCGTTATACTGTTTAAAGTGGTCTATGTCTATAAGCACAAGAGATAAAAAAGATTTATTTCTTCTGTTGATCTTGATTCGTTCTTCAAAAACAGTATCAAAATATCTCCTATTATAAAGTCCCGTTAATCCATCTACTATAGCCATTTGTTCTGCTTTTTGTTTCTGTTTTAATAATTGTTCTGTTCTTTTTTTGACTCTATGCTCTAGCTTTTCATTTATTTTACTCTTTTCATCTACTAAAAGCTTCATTTTGGAAACAGTATTTTTAAATGCTTTGGTTAATTCACCTAATTCATCCGAAGAGTCCATATTTAACTGTATATCAAAGTTACCATTTGATAGTTCATTTGTGGCATAAATCAACTCTTTTATCTTTTTGGTAAAGTAATTGGCAATAAGTATAGCAATAAGTATCACGATAAAAGTTAATATTGTGGTGACAAGAGTTAGATCATCTACAATACTGTCGATAAATTTCTTTAGACTTATTTTGGATAAATCAATCTGTTGTTTTAATACACTTTGCTGTTGTGTTAATGTAGCATTTATGTTGTCTCTAGTTTTGTAAGCTACTTTGTGAAAATCACCAATATTGGCTCCTATGGTTACTATACCAAATCCTTTTTTACTATCTCCATATTGCCCTGTGTAGTATGGTATAACTGATACGGTCGAGAGCTTCCAGAGTTTGCTCCAGTATATCACAAACGAACCATAACCTCCTTGCGAAGCAATTTTTTCCCATCCTGTACATTGAGGCGCAAAATTTAGATATCTGCAATCTAAAGGAACTTGACCTTTCTTTAAAAGTTGTGATATATTTGGTTTTTTTTGTTTCGATTGTCTATCAAATTTCGGATATTTTTTTAAAAAATTCAATAAACTTTTTTGTTTTGACTCTCTAAACTTTTTTGCTACATCAGCACTAACCCAGGGGGCGACTCTTTCTCCT
>JALUXQ010000142.1 GCA_027013265.1 Campylobacteraceae bacterium
AGGACATGACTATCACTCCATCGGACTTAGTGTAATCATGGGTATAGACTCACTTTTAGGTATGCCAGACTTTAGAGCTAGAGAGAGAGCTATATCGTTAGTACATCAAATAGCAGGTAGAGCTGGTAGGAGCGGGGAAGGCGAAGTCTATATACAGACTCAAAATGCGGATCTAATCAGCAGATTTATGGATGATTATGAGGATTTTTTAAATGATGAATTGACATATAGAAAAGAGATATATCCGCCATTTACAAAGCTCTTGAAAGTTTTAGCATCACATAAAAAAGATGAAATTGCAAACGAGATGATAGAAACTGCCCATAATCTCGCCCTCTCTTTCCCAAAACTCGAAGTCGTAGGATATGGCAAAGCAAACATAGAAAAAATAGCCAACAAATATAGATACAGTATGCTCCTAAGAAGTACAGACACACAAGAACTACTAAAATTTGCCCACAGATGTAAAGCTCTACATGTAGAGATAGATATAGACCCATTATCTTTCTCTTAACACTTTTTTTGTATAATGTACTAGATTTCTTGTGATAGTTGTATCATCGCTAAGGCTTCACACGGCGGGTACCCCAAAATCAAAGATTTTGACCCGTCGGTTGCAGAGTCGCTCAAATACAACTATCACAAGAAATCTGATATGACAAATGCAAAAAGATTTGGAAAAAAGATGATAAAAAGATATAAAACCAAAAAGATATATGTCGGTGATGTACCAGTTGGTGGAGATGCTCCTGTAAGTGTGCAGTCTATGACATTTTCAAAGACTAGGGATGTTAGCTCTACAGTTGCGCAGATAAAAAGATTGCATTTTGCAGGGTGCGATATAGTTCGTGTGGCAGTTCCTGATTATGAGGATGCTAGAGCATTAAAAGAGATAAAAAAAGAGATAAAACTACCGTTGGTGGCGGACATTCACTTTAACTATCGTTTAGCTTTGATAGCTAGTGAAGTGGTGGATTGTATCCGTATAAATCCTGGTAATATCGGTGAAAAATCAAGAGTAAAAGAGGTGGTAAAGGCTTGCCAAAATAGAAACATACCTATACGCATAGGTGTAAATAGTGGTTCTCTTGAAGAGCAGTTTGACAACAAGTATGGACCAACTCCAAAAGCGATGGTGGAGTCGGCTCTGTATAATATAAAATACCTTGAAGATTTGGGTTTTACAGATATAAAGATTTCCCTAAAAGCAAGTGATGTAGCTAGAACAGTAGAGGCATACAGAGCCCTCAGACCTTTAGTGGAGTATCCTTTTCACCTAGGAGTCACAGAAGCTGGCACACTTTTTCACTCAACTGTAAAATCCTCCATAGCGCTTGGAACTCTTTTACTTGAAGGAATTGGTGACACCATGAGGGTCTCCATTACGGGCGAATTAGAAGAGGAGATAAATGTCGCAAGAGCGATTTTGAAAGATAGTGGCGTAGTAAAAAGTGGTGTAAACATCATCTCATGCCCCACATGTGGACGCATCGAGGCAAATCTAGTAGATGCAGTGGCACAAGTTGAAAGCAAGATAAGGCATATAAAAGCACCTTTAAATGTCTCTGTTATGGGTTGTGTTGTAAATGCCATAGGTGAAGCAAAACACGCTGATGTCGCCATAGCTTTTGGAAAAGGTCAAGGTTTAGTGATGAGAAAAGGGGAGATCGTGGCAAAACTGAAAGAGGAGTTTTTAGTTCAAAGATTTTTAGAAGAGGTAGAGATTGCGGCAAAGGAGCTAGGGTAGTGCAAAACTTACACAATATAAATATAGAAAGATCAATCTTAAGCTCTATTCTGTTTGATCCGTCATCTTTTGAAGACATAGCCTCGCTTCTAAAGCCAAGAGATTTTTATCTGCCAAGCCATAGATATATCTTTGAGGCGATGCTTGAGTGCGAGCGGGAAGATCTGCCGATAGATGAAGAGTTTATCAAGAAGAAACTAAATCAAGAGAATCGTTTTGATGAAGACTCAATGCTCGAAATCATCTCTACAAACCCTCTGCCTTCGACCAAGGCATATGCTGAAGAGGTGAGAGAAAAAGCGATAAAAAGAGAGTTGGTAGAGCTCACAAGTGAGATAAAAGAGGTGGCAATCGAGAAGGATTTGCCATCGATTGAAGTGGTAGATTTAGTTCAACAAAAGCTTTATCAAATCACACAAGAGAGCGGAGCCAAGGAGTTTCGAGAAGCTCCTGAGATGACAAAATCTACGCTTGAACATATACTTGAACTTAAAAGCAGAGGCAATCAAGTAGTAGTTGGATTAGATACAGGATTTTCAAAACTAAATGAGCTAACGACAGGCTTTGGAAAAGGGGATTTGGTCATAGTAGCAGCAAGGCCAGCGATGGGAAAAACTGCGCTGTGTCTGAATTTGGCTCAAAATGCGCTTGATGATGATAAGGGTGTGGCTATATTTTCACTAGAGATGCCTGCTATTCAGTTGATGCTTCGGATGTTTAGCTCCAAAACCTCTATTCCTTTGCAAAAAATCAGGCGAGGAGATTTGAGTGATGATGAGTGGAGCAGGCTCTCGGGAGCTGCAGATGATATGTCTCAAAAAAGTTTTTTTGTAGATGATAACGGAAATGTGGATATCCATAAAATCCGTTCAAAATTAAGAAAACTAAAGACGAATCACCCAGAGATTTCACTCTGTATCATCGATTATCTTCAGCTTATGAATGGAAGTGGCAACAAAGATAGACACCTTGAAGTGAGTGACATGAGTAGAGGTTTGAAACTTTTAGCAAGAGAGCTAGAGATGCCCATAGTTGCACTTTCTCAACTAAATCGTGGACTTGAGAGCAGAGGTGACAAAAGACCGATGTTGAGTGATTTAAGAGAGTCTGGTGCGATTGAACAAGATGCAGATATTATCCTTTTTGTATATCGTGATGATGTTTACAGAGTCCGTGAAGAGAAAGAGAAAGAGCAAAAAGCTAGACTTGAAGGTAAAGAGTATAAGAGTAACTTTTTTGAAAAGCCAGAAGAGAGTGCAGAGATTATCATTGGCAAAAATAGAAATGGACCGATAGGTGTGGCAAATATGGTTTTTCAAAAAAACTGCACAAGATTTGTGGATGCTGGTGGTATTCCAGTAGAATTTATCTATAAAGAAACGGACAAAAAAGAGGCTAAAATCTCTATGCCAAATATCTAGAGATGGAGTCAATTCCACTTTTTACAGATAAAAAAGAGATGGTATTTGCTACGGTTATTTTGCTTCTTTTGTTCTGTATCTCTTTGGGATTTGAGTTTAAGAGTTATAAAAATTTAGTCTCAAAACCTCTGCATGTAAGTAGTGCAAAAGTTTTAAATCACTATGAAAAACATAAAAAAAATGGCAGATCCTATGATGTTTTTAGACTAAAAAGTGATGAAGGATATACCTTTTATACCGTTTTATGGAAGAAGAGTCCTATAAAAATAGGCTCTTTGGTTGAGGTCAAATTTAAAACAGACAAAATCACTTTTTTAGACTATCTAAAAAACTTCTTTGCAGTAAATATTTTCATAAAGAGCATAAAAAAGAGTGGCAACAATAGTATAAAAAAATTAAAAACATATGTAAAAAATCAACACAAAACAGAAGATTTGAAAGAGCTTTTTTCGGCTCTGTTTTTTGCAGATTTTGTAGGCAAAACGACAAGAGATAAGATACAAAAGATAGGGATTTCACATCTTGTGGCTATCAGCGGTTTTCATCTAGGACTTATCAGCGCTATTTTGTATCTTTTGCTTAAGCCTCTCTATCGGTTTTTTCAAGATAGATTTTTCCCATACAGAAACATAAATGCGGATTTGGCGGTTATTGTTTTTACTCTACTTTTTTACTACATGTATCTTATAGACTTTTCACCATCTTTTTTACGCTCCTTCGTGCTCTCTTTGTTTAGCTTTTTTCTCTTTAGTAAAAACATAAAAATAATATCTTTTACGACACTCTTATTTAGTGTGAGTTTTATAGTGATACTTTTGCCAAGGTTTATCTTTTCTATCTCTTTTTGGTTTTCAGTAGCAGGGGTTTTCTATATCTTTTTGTTTTTGAAACACTTTTCAAATATTAGCAAAATTTGGATTTTTGTGCTATTAAACTTTTGGGTATTTATCGCTATGATGCCAGTTGTGCATTTTGTATTTACTACTTTTACTCCTCTTCAGCTTTATTCACCATTTTTGAGCATGGCTTTTGTCGTTTTTTATCCGATGGAGCTTTTGCTTCATATCTTAGGTTCTGGTGGTTTGTTTGACGTGTGGTTGAAAAAATTATTAAATCTTCAAACTACCTTCTATGTGGTTATGACACCACTTTGGTTTTTAGTTTTGTATCTATTTTTCTCATTTATTTCTATCTTTAACAAGTGGCTTGCTATCTTCACTCTGATTTTCTCTTTTTCCATATATTTTATCTAAGATATAAAGATATCAACTAGCTAGTAAGAGTTTTTAAATCCACTAGAGCCCCATTTTGCCTGGATTTAAGATATTGTTTGGGTCAAATGCTTTTTTGATTGAGCGAAAGAGATTTATCTCTGATTCACTAAATGCAAGGTTCATAAAAGGTGCTTTGCTCAGTCCGATACCGTGTTCACCGCTAAGAGTTCCACCTAGCCTTACAGTAGCCTTGAAAACATCTACTATGGCATTATGACCGATTTCAAGTTGTTTTTTGTTGCTTCCATCAACCATTACATTTGTGTGTACATTTCCATCGCCTGTATGTCCAAAACATGGGATTTTAACACCATACTTTTTCGAGATTTTAGCCACCTCTTCTAAAAGTGCAGGGAGCTTGCTCCTTGGCACAGTTATATCTTCATTTAATTTTTTACTTCCATATATAGTGATACTTTGACTTGCATTTCTTCGTGCGAACCAAAGAGCATCTCCCTCCTCTTTATCTTTTGCTATTTTAAATTCTGTGCAGCCATTTTCGTAAAAACTGTTTTTTATGATTTTTAGCTGATTTGTCAACTCTTCGTCCAAGTTTCCATCGACTGTGGTTATGAGAACTGCTCCCGCATCGGTTGGTAATCCTTTGTGAAATTTTTGTTCAACTGCACAGATGCTGAGATTGTCTAAAAACTCCATAGCTACCGGTGTTACGCCTGATGCCATCGTCTTAAAGACTGCTTCCATCGCACTTTGTACGGTTGGAAATACTCCCATGGCACTCTTTGATAGTTTCGGTTTTGCCAAGAGTTTTAGGGTGATTTCCGTGATGACCCCAAGAGTCCCTTCGCTAGCTATCAAGATGCCTGCTATGTTGTATCCTGCTACATCTTTTATCGTTCTTTTCCCAGCTCTTATGATTTCGCCACTAGGCAAAACTGCCCTTAGAGCCATCACAAAATCTTTGGTTATACCATATTTTGCGGCTCTCATACCCCCTGCATTTTCACTTACATTTCCACCTAGCGTGGAGTAGTCTTGGCTGGCAGGGTCTGGAGGATAAAAGAGCCCTTTTGCTTCGACTGCTCTTTGCAAATCCATATTTACTACGCCTGGTTGTACTACTGCTACTAGGTTTTCCATATCAATCTCTAGGATTTTATTCATGTGTTTTTCAAGAGCTAGGATAATGCCTCCATTTGATGGTAGTGCTCCTCCTGTAAAACCACTTCCTGCACCTCTTGGGGTGATAATTATCTTGTGTTCGTTGCAATACTTTAAAATCTTGCTGATATCCTCTTCATCTCTAGGAAATACTACAGCATCAGGCTCAAAATGGTTTCTGGTGGCATCATAAGAGTATGCCAATAGGTGAGCTTTGTCACTATAGACATTCTCTTTGCCTACAACGCTTACAAAAAAAGCTATATTCTCTTTTTTCATCTGTTTATCATTCTCTTGTAGTAGTCGGAGTATGAATCCATTTTACTTGAGCTAAAGCTAAACCAAGAAGTATCTATCTTTTTAACTCTGGTATAAAAAGGGAGTTGTACAGTTGTGACTCTGTCCCCTTGTAACTTTTTGATTATTTTGAAGTTATTGCAATCAACAAATACGGACTCTTGGTCTAATGCAAAAAATATCAAAGACGCTACATTTTGTTGGCACATCGTCCTGAAAGTTTTTCTGTCTGGATTTGGCTTATACTCTTGCGCTAAATAGGCACCTAAGATATCAGGATGCACCCAAGTTATATTTTTAAAATGTTTTGTGATTTTGCTGTATATTTTATAGTTGGGTACGACTATCAAAGCTCTGTCGTAGAGGTAGTTTAAAATAACACTATCTCCAACGGCAGGAGTGATTCCTGGAAGTGGAAGGGCTGTCTGTTTTAAAGCACTGTATGTGCTAAATCGCAAAGTTGCCTTACCATTTGATTTGTCTATCACACTGACTCTGGCTATTATACTTGATGCTGTATCGTTAAATTTGTGCATTACAATTCCACTGGAGCCTTTGACTATGTCGTTTGAGTCATTTATGATAGCTTGATTGCCTTTTATGCTTAAAATTTGACTTTTATACTCTTTAAACAGTCCGTTTGCACTTAGCGTTGAAATTATAATAGAAAAGATTAATACTGCTTTTCTCAATGGAACCCCTTTTGCTTTTGATTTTAAGATTAGACTTGTTGCAGTATAAGGATACGCCATAAATAGACTTTAAAAGGGTGAGATTGTGCAAAACTTTTTTTGAGTCATAGCCAAAGCTATGGTGATAAAAAATTTTGTGCAAGATTGCCTTTTTAAAGTCTACCCTTTGGGCTCTTTTGAGCCTAATACTTTATGCTAACTAACAAAATCTTTTATTCTTTTGATTCCCTCTTTTATACTCTGTTCATCAGTAGCAAAAGAGAATCTAAAGTATCCTTCGCTCCCAAACCCGATACCAGGAACAGTAGCTACTCCTTTTTCTTCCAAGAGTTTTTTGCAAAA
Source organism: Campylobacteraceae bacterium (assembly GCA_027013265.1). Classification (GTDB taxonomy): domain Bacteria; phylum Campylobacterota; class Campylobacteria; order Campylobacterales; family Sulfurospirillaceae; genus JAADIZ01. Next base: position 6,896 of record JALUXQ010000142.1, read on the forward strand.
ATCTAGTGAGTCATTTGAGAATTTTTTTATATTTACAAATAGATAAAAAGCACCGCTTGGATTTATGACACTGAGTCCATCTATCTCATTAAAGAGTTTTACGGCTATATCTCTTCTTTTTTCAAACTCAACTCTCATAGACTCTATCTCTTTGTCGACTTCTCCCAATAGTGCTGGTATTGCGGCTCTTTGAGTGATAGAGTTGATATTTGATGTGCTTTGACTCTGTAACTTTTTCATACTAGCAGTCAACTCTCTTACAGGACAAGCCATATAGCCAAATCTCCAACCAGTCATAGCAACTGACTTGCTTAGTCCATTTATGGTTATAGTTCTTTTGTACATATCCTCACTAACGCTAGCAGTTGAAGTAAATTTCAATCCATCATAGAGTAGTTTTTCATACATTTCATCAGATGCCACAAGTACTTTTGTACCTTTTAAAACCTTAGCTAAGCCCTTTAGTTCAGCTCTAGTATAGACTGAGCCTGTTGGATTTGATGGTGAGTTGAGTATCAAAAGTTTTGTTTTGTCTGTTATAGCATTTTTTAACTGTTCAGGAGTTATCTTAAAACTCGTACTGTCGTCAGTCTCGATTTTAACTATTTTCCCACCTGCATATTTGATGATTTCAGGATATGTCACCCAATAAGGTGCTGGCAATATCACTTCGTCACCCTCATCAATCAGTGCTTGAGTAAGATTGAAAAGTGACTGTTTTGCCCCAACATTTGAGATGATGTCACCTGCGTCATATACTAGATTATTCTCTTTACGAAGCTTCACTTTTATAGCTTTTATGAGATCAGGATATCCAGCAACTGCTGTGTATTTTGTAAATCCATCCATCAAAGCTCTTATGGCTTCATCTTTGATGATTTGCGGAGTGTCAAAATCTGGCTCTCCAGCCGAAAAACTAATCACATCTCTACCATCAGCTTTCATCTGTTTCGCCAAAGCTGTGATAGCTAAAGTCATAGATTCTGATAGTGATTGTATTCGTTTTGATAACATATTTATTCCTTTACTGATTTTAGAAATTGTTTATATATTGCTTCTAATTCTTTGTCTTCTTCTACTAAATTTGTATCTTTATGCTGAGCATTGACCGCAGTTTCTAGTGCCTTAATCCTCTTGAAAAGATACAAAAATAGCTCTTTATTGATATCTGGTATTTTGTTATGTGCCATAGGATTTTTATCTCGCCCTTTTTTGATGACACGAGCTGGAATTCCAACGGCAGTTGAGTTATCCGTCACAGAGTTCACTACCACAGAGTTGGATCCTATACGACAATTTTTACCTATGATTATATCTCCTAGTACCTTAGCACCTGCTCCTATAACAGTTCCGCTTTGCACTGTTGGATGTCTTTTTTGTCCTCTATCTAGGCTCACACCACCAAGTGTTACACCCTGATAAATCAATATGTCATCTTCAACAATGGCAGTCTCTCCAATAACCACACCAAAAGCATGATCTAAAAAGACTCTTCTGCCTATAGTTGCACTTGGATGAATATCTATATTTGTTATAAATTGGCTAACTCCCATGATAGCTCTTGCAACTCTTCTAAAGCCTTTTTTATATAAAATATTTGCAAATCTATAGTTAACTATCGCCCAAACCCCAGGATAATTAAAACATAACTCCACTCTTGAGTTTATAGCAGGATCATTTTTTAGAGGTTGAGAAAAATCCTCTTTTATTTGTTGCCATAAACCGATCTTACCTGTCATATTTGTGTTCCTTTAGTTGATTGTTTTTAGATATCCGTTATCATTTAAGAAGTAGTTTATCTCTTCTAGTATATGCTTTTTTGCTTTATCGTCTATAAAATTTGAATTTTCTATCTTTTTCTTTAGTATCTCTTCAACTTCTTTCGTATTATAATCTAAATCTTCCATTATGTCTATGATACTTTGGGCTTCAAGGATATTTTCAATCCTATATCCATCTTTGTCCACAAAAACTGTTGCTTCACTAGGATGGGTAAAAAGATTGTGTCTCATGCCAAGCACCTCTTGATAAGCACCCACTAGAAAAAAGCCTAAAAAATACTCCTCTTTTGTTACATCTAAGTCATGCAAAAAGAGTGGCTGTTCTCTGTTATAGCTTATCTCTCCATCACTATCACATGTGATATCCCAGATAGAAGCCGAGCGAGTAGGCTTTTCATCAAGCCGATCTAGTGGCATCACAGGAAAATTTTGCTCAATTCCCCAAAAATCAGGCAGGCTTTGAAAAATCGAAAAATTTATAAGATACCTCTCCTGAATCATATCTTGAATTTGAAGCAACTCTTTAGAGTCTCTATCTTTTAGAAGCGCGATAGCTTTTTTTATGATTAAATTAACAAGTACTTCTGTATTGCTCCTGTCTATCAAATCAATATAGCCCAAATCAAACAGAGTCAAAAGAGAGTTCATGTGATCTATACTATCGTGCAGATACTCTTGGGCATAAGTGCTGTTGATTGTATCATAAAGCTCATAAAGCTCTTGCACCAAAGGAGGATTTTTCTCTTTTAATTTTAGTTTTTCTTCTGTGTATTCTTGTGAGAAAAGCTCTAGTACAGGAGCTATCAAGACAGCATGAGAAGCGGCGATATATCTACCCGATTCTATAAAGATGTCAGGCTCTTTAACATCTTTTCTTGTTGATATGTCTTTTAATAGATATGTTACATCGTTTGCATACTCTCTTAGTGTATAGTTTCTTTTTATCTCATCTTTATGTTGTGAATACTCAACCGCCAATCCACCACCAAGGTTTATAGCATTAAGACCAACTGCCCCCATCTTTTTAAGTTGTGCATATATATTTCCCGCTTCTCTAAGTGCTTTTTTGAGTGGTCCAATCTCTGAAATTTGAGAGCCTATATGAAAATGTATCATGCTAAATTTTTCTATCAAATCAGATTTTTTAAGTAGCCCGATAGCCTCTATAAGCTCGGTTGAAGTTAAACCAAACTTAGAGTTTATACCGCCACTTTTTGCCCAAATACCGACACCTGAGCTATGCAGTCTTATGCGAAGTCCGATATTTGGCAAAACAGAAAATCTATCTTTACTCATCTTTATGATATTTTTTAACTCACTCAAGCCCTCAATAGTAAGAGTGATATCATGTCCTATCTCTTTTGCTATAAATCCCAAAGATATCATCTCTTTATCTTTGAAACCATTTACGGTGATTGGGGAATTTTCATTGTTGTAGGTCATAGCCAGCATCAACTCTGCCTTACTTCCCGCTTCTAGTCCATAGTTATATTTTTGCCCAATTTTTACAAGGTTTTTTAAGAAATTCGGATACTGATTCACCTTTAGAGGATAGACTGCGTTAAAACCACCTTGATAATCAAACTCTTTTTTAGCATTTTCAAAATTTTGATATATCAATTTTATCTGTTTTTCTATCAAGTGTGGAAACCTAAGCAGTATCGGTCCTCTTACCCCTTTTTCTCGTATCTCATTTGTGATTTTGACCAAAGATGGACTACTTTTATGGTTGATTTTTACCTTTTTGTTGCCGATAAAAAAGTTGTCATTTCCCCAAATATCTATGCCATAATCCAATTTTTATCCTATCAACTCGTCATATGAGAGACTTCGCTCTTTTTTATCTTGCAAATCTTTTATCCATATTTGATTTTTAGCCAATTCATCTTCGCCAATACAGATACAATATCTTGCATTTTGCTTGTCCGCATTTTTTAGATGTGCTTTTAGGGATTTTTTGTCATAATTTAAACTTACTTTTTTTGTTCTTCGCATATTTATGGCTAACTCAAAACAGACTTCACTAGCATCTTCACAAAGTGCCCCTATATAGT
>JALUXQ010000143.1 GCA_027013265.1 Campylobacteraceae bacterium
ATATGTCAATATCACCATAAAAGTCGCCTATTAAAAATATCAAAGATTTTTTCTTGATGCTTGAGTTGACAAAAGTACAAAAATTTTCATAATTAACACTTTTTCCAACGCTATCAAGCTCAAGTGCATATCCTAAAGTCTCCTCTAAAACCCCTAGTTTTTTGGTAGGCTTAAAAAGTTTATCAAGTTTTTCATCAAAGAACAGAGTTGTTAAGTTATCACTATTTTTAAGAGCTGAGTAGCTCAAATACCCCATAACCTCTGCCATCGTATCTTGTTTGATTCTCTTAGTTCCAAAGTTTATAGAGCCACTTATAAGATAGGCAACTATGACATTTAGCTCCCTCTCTTCATTAAAGACATTGACTTTTACTCCAAGACCTTTTGCTGTAGATTTCCAGTTTATGGCTCTTACATCATCACCGATAACATAATCCTTGATTTCACTAAAATCAAGACCAGTTCCCTTGAAAGTACTTAAGGTGTTGCCTAGGTTGCCGGTAAAAACTCTCTTTTTGACTTTAAGAAGTATCTCTTTTAGTCTGTTTTTAATCATCAAAAACCCTTAAGGAGCTTGGATCAAATTCATAATTTTTTGTACTACTTTATCAACATCTAGTCCACTAGATTCTGCTTGATAGCTTAGTATTACTCTGTGTCTCAAAACTGAGTTTACCACATTTGCCACATCAAGTGGTGTTACAAAATCCTTTCCTCTTATAAGCGCCATAGCACGGCTTGCTTTGTAGAGGTCTATGGAAGCCCTTGGACTTGCTCCAAACTCTATCATATCTTGGAGTTCCTCTAGCCCATATCTTTCGGGAAATCTTGTTGCAAATACAATATTTAGCATATATCTTTCCAATTCATCATCCACATGTACGCTCTGCAATTTCTCTCTTAACTCTAAAATATCTTTGATGTCTGCAACCTGTTCTACTTTTTCAAAGCCATTTTTTGCCACTCTTTGGACTATCTCAAACTCTTCATCAATCGTGTTGTATCCAACCATGACTTTAAGCATAAATCTATCTAATTGTGCTTCAGGAAGTCTATAAGTTCCCTCCTGTTCGACTGGATTCTCAGTAGCCATGACCAAAAAAGGCTCATCCAATTTAAATGTCGTATCGGCAATCGTAACTTGTTTCTCTTGCATCACTTCGAGTAGTGCAGACTGTACCTTTGCGGGAGCTCTGTTTATCTCATCTGCTAGTAAAAGATGTGTAAAAATAGGACCTTTTCTTACTGCAAAACTTGCCTCTTTTTGGTTATATACTTCAGTCCCGACAACATCGCTAGGAAGCAAATCAGGAGTAAACTGTATCCTTTTAAAATCTAAACCCAAAGACTTTGACAGTGCATTTATAGCGGTAGTTTTTGCAAGCCCAGGCACGCCTTCAACAAGTATATGCCCCCCACTAATTAACCCAACAAGAAGAGAATCCACTAAATCCTCTTGACCAACGATAATTTTACCTATCTCTCTTTTTATTTCATCTATTTTAGTGTCCATCTTTGTCCTTAAGTTAGTATTATTGAGTACTGAAATATTAATATTAATTTTTAAATATATTTTTAATATTCTACAAATAAACAACATTTTTTTAGAATAGTTGTAAAAGAGGTTGATATAATCCTATAATAAAATCGTGCAGACAGTTTTTGTCCACTTTTGTTTGTATAATTTAAAACAAGTATATAACGAGCCACTTGCAAATTCCAACCCACACAAGCGACTAATCTCTCCTCATCCTAATTTTTAAGATTAAAAAAATCTCGATAAGGTATATTTGTGATATTTTACCTCATTTTTACTAAATTT